>JAYPUG010000016.1:0-13080 GCA_038133965.1 Rhodospirillaceae bacterium
CTCGATGAACAGCTTGTGGCCATGCTCGACCGCGGTAAGCGTCGGCTCGACATGGGCCCAGGTCGAGGTGGCAACGATCACCGCATCAACTTCCGGCCGCGCGATCAGTTCGCGGAAATCATTCGTAAAGTAGTCGGCGCCGATATCCGCCTGGAGCTTCCGTCCGAGTTCCTCGTTCACGTCGCTCAGGCCGATCCAACCGACACCCGGAAAGTCCGCCGCCAGGCTCGCCCGGATGCGTCCCACCACCCCGCAGCCGACGACCGCGAGGCCGAGTTGTTTCCTTTCCGCCATGGAATGACTCCTCCCGAAGAAAAAATGAAATGGCGCGGCCGGCTGGTCCGCAACCTAACGGAACGTGGACTGGCCGCCCTCCGCACCAAGCCGTTCGACAATCCGGTCGGAGACGAACTCCATCAGCAGCGTACGGTCACCGGTCAGCGGCCGGCACGCAAGGGTTGCCAGCCAGACGACACGGCCCGTCGTACGGTCGCGCAACTCGGCCTTGGCATCGATCTTGGGAGATGCATCCGAACGGCCTTCACGTGCCGCCCTGTTGTCGCGAATCGAATCACGCAGTTCCGACACGCCGGACTGCACCCCGGGATCGCGCCGCGTGCGAGCGTCCTGGATGTTCAGCCCGCCACCTACACGCGGCACCAGACCGAGAAAACTGGATTCGGATTCGAAGCTGAAGACCAGCCGGCCGTCGTCGCCGGTCGGACGGCCGGATTCGGCCAGGCTCGCAAGGAATATGTCACGGAACTCCAGCGCCTCCTCGGTGGGATCGAAGATATCGATCCAGTAGCGCTGACCGGACGCGATCTCGCCCAGCGCAAAGCTGGAAATCTCGCCCTCGCAGACAGGCACGTCATAACCGGGCTGGTTACGCGACTGCGCGTACCCGGCAGCCGCAGTAACACCCAGCGTCAGGGCGACCAGCCCCGGTACGATGGCCCATCTTGCGATCCGTAAACCGTACATACCTCAATCCCGTTTGCGCGCCCGTCTTGCGCGGGCCGGAGTGTATCGGGAATCCGCTGCCAGCCCAAACCCCCAGCGAATCACGGCAAGCATGACAAACGCCACGCTGGCTAGCGGCGCATCTCCTTCTGCGCCAGGAATGTCGTGCCAACCACGATCACCGCCGCCCCGATCCACGTCCACAAATCGGGGAACTCGCCGAAGAGCAGCAGCGAGAACAACGCCGCCCACACCATGCGGGTGAACATCATGGGTTCGACGAGGCTGAGGTCGGCGACCCGATAGGCCTCCACGAACAGAAGATGCCCGGTCGTGCCGCACACCCCGATGATGGCCAGCAGGCCCAGCTGTTCCCAGGTCGGGGTCTGCCAGACGAACAGCGCGGGAACGAAAGTCAGCAGTGTCATCAGGAGGGTCAGATATCCGACGATGGTCGCCGGGCTTTCGGTCCGGCTCAGCACCTTGGCCATGAACTTGGAGTTCGAAACGCAGACCACCTGCAGCAAAACGAGCCAGACACCCAGGTTGACCGCCGTGAAACCGGGCCGAATGACGATCAGGCCGCCAACGATCGCCACCGCGATCCCGATCCAGCGCCGCGGCCCCACCGATTCTTTCAGGAACAGCATGGCCAGCACGGTGACGAAGACTGGTCCGATCAGGCTGACCGCCGTCGCGTCGCCGACGGGCATCACCGACAGGGCGGTAAACCAGCTCAGCATCGCCACCACGTTGATGGCCGCCCGGCCGATATGCCAGTGCAGCTTTTCCGTGCGCACGATGCCCGGTCCGGTCCGTATCGCCACCGGGATGAACACGACGAGACCGAGCAGGTTCCGGAAGAAGGCTGCCTCGAACGGGTGCATCCCCGTCTGGCTGACGAAGCGGATGATGTTGTGCATGCCCGCGAAGATCGCTGCGGCCATAACGCACAGCAGGACGCCGCGTATCGGTGCAGGTATCTCGGCGAAACGATCCGTCAGCGAGGACGGGATCGTCAGCACGTATCGCCACTCCACACGGGCTTAGCCATGGATCGCGCGCCAGACCTTCTCGGGCGTCGCGGGCATGTCGATCGAACGCACGCCATAGTCGGAGAGCACGTCAACCACGGCGTTCATCACCGCTGGCAACGCGCCGCTCACCCCGGCCTCGCCCGCACCCTTCGCACCCAGCACGTTGGTGGTGGCCGGCACGGGATGGTCCTCGAACACGATGTCGGGAACCTGGTCGGCCCGCGGCAGCGCATAATCCATGTAGGAACCGGTCACGAGCTGGCCGTCCGCGTTGTAAACCACTTCTTCCATCAGCGCCTGTCCGATGCCCTGGACGACGCCGCCATGGACCTGGCCCGCAGCCAGCAGCGGATTGATGACGTTCCCGAAATCGTCCACCACCGTGTACTTCGCCACATTGATCGCGCCCGTCTGGGGGTCGATCTCGACCTCGACGATGTGGACACCGTTCGGAAAGGCCGACCCGGCCGTGTCGTGTACCAGGTCCACGTCGAGGCTCTCGGGCAGCCCGTCCGCGCCACCCAGTTCGCGGGCCTTCGCCGCCAGTTCCATGATTCCGATGGACCGGTCCGTGCCTGAAATCCGGAACTCGCCGTCGGTGAACTCGATGTCCTCGACAGCCGCCTCCAGCACATGGCCCGCAACGGTCTTGCCCTTCTCGATGACCGCTTCGGCGGATTCGTAGATCGCGCCGCCCGCCGCGATGACGGAGCGCGACCCGCCCGTGCCGCCGCCAACCAGCAACTGATCGGAATCGCCCTGCAGCAGGTCGACGGCCTCGAACGGAATCCCGAGCCGGGCCGACAGCACCTGCGCGAAGGTCGCGCGGTGGCCCTGGCCGTAGTCGAGCGTTCCCGACACCATCGTCACCCGGCCGTCGTCGGCAAACCGGATACCGCCGTGCTCCTGTCCGGCGCCTGCAGTCACCTCCAGGTAGGCGCAAACACCGAGGCCGCGTTTCAGCCCGCGCGCCTCGCTGTCGGCCTTGCGTGCCGGGAACCCGTCCCAGTCGGCGGCCCTCACCGCCTCGTCGAGCATCGCCTCGAAATCGCCGCTGTCCACGACCTGGCCGCTGGCAGCGGTGAAGGGGAACGCGTCGGGGGATACGAGGTTGCGCCGGCGCAGTTCAATCGGGTCGATATTCATCTCGCGGGCCGCGGTATCGACCAGCCGCTCCATGATGTAGTTGCCCTCGGGCCGGCCCGCGCCGCGATACGCACCGACATAGATCGTGTTGGTGAACACGCAGCGCATGTTCACGTCGATGGCCGGTGTGGCGTACATGCAGGGCAGGTTCTTGCCGATATGACCCGCGCGGCCAGGAACTTTCCGTCGGCATCGAGTGCGAGTTCGGCATCGTACTGGCTGGCACGGCCCTGATGGTCCGACAGGCAGCTCTCACTCCGGTCGGCGGTCCACTTCACAGGACGTCCGAGCTGCTTCGCGGCCAGCATGATCACCGGATACTCGTGATAGGGCATCGCCTTCATGCCGAACGAGCCGCCCACGTCGCCCATGATCACGCGGATTTGCTCCGGCTCACAGCCAAAGATCGCCTTGGCGAGGATGTTGCGCATCCCCATCACACCCTGGCCGCAGGTGTACAGCACATAACGGTCCGTCTCGGCCTCGAAGTCGGCGACCGCGGCGCGCGGTTCCATCGCGGAGATGAAGCAGCGGTTGTTGACGAGGCTGATGCGCGTGACATGCGCCGCGCTCTCGAAGGCGGCCGCCGTGGCCTCTGCGTCGCCCGTCTGGAAATCGAGGCAGACATTGCCCGGCGCTTCCGCATGAAGCTGCGGCGCGCCATCGGCGACGGCGGCATCCAGCCCCGTCACGGCGGGCAGCGACGTGATGTCGTAGTCGATGAGTTCGACAGCATCGCGCGCCTGCGCCGCGGTCTCGGCGATCACGGCCGCAATGGGCTCGCCCACATGGCGCACCCGGCCGTTCGCCAGCACCGGGCGCGGCGGCTTGATCAGCGGCGAGCCGTCCCGGCTCTTCACGGGCAGGTTGTTGGGCAGCGTCCCCAGCCCCGCGGCCGCGATATCGTCATGCGTCAGGACGGCAAGGACACCCGGCGCAGTCCGCGCCGCCGAGACGTCGAGCTTCGCGATGTCGCCATGGGGAACGGGAGATCGCAGGAACACGGCGTAGGCCTGCCCTTCGAGATTGCGGTCGTCGGTGTAAAGGCCGTCCCCGCGCAGAAGGCGGGGGTCCTCGGTGCGCGGCACCGGTTGGCTGACGGCATTGGGCCCGGTACCGAAAATCAGTCCATCCACGAAATCTCTCCTGCGAAACGCGCGATCGGAAGGTCGGGGCGATGATAGCCGGATGCCCGCAGGCCGTCCCGGCGACCCCCCCGCAGCGGTTGTACAACATCGCGCCCCGGCATGCAGTCCCGCCGAGGCTCGAAAATCGGGTCTAGGTACCGCGCGCGGCCTCGCGCACGCGCGCCACGACGCGGGTGACGAGGTCAGCAGCGACGCCGGCTTGGCGCAGTGTTGTTCCGATGTACGTCGGGGCGATGTTCGCGTCGAGCGGATCGCCGCTTGTACCTCGTGCCTTGCCGATCTCCCGCAGGCCCATGTAGGCGACGACGATACCCGTCAGCCACTCGACCGCCTCGGTGTAGATGAGCCCCACGACCGTGCCCGAAAGGCGCGCACCATCGCCCGCGACGGCACCCGGCGCGACACCGCCTCGAAGGCGGGAAATCCCCGGAAACCGGACATTGCCTCGTTGCCGAAGAGCAGCCCGACCGGCTGGACCACCCAAACGACCGCCAGTCCCTGCGCAACATCGATCAGGGCAAGGCCGACCGGCAGCAGGATGAAATACATCGCCATCCGCACAGCCCACGGGCGCGTCGTCTGGCGCAGGATAGCGATCCTGCCGGCCGTATCGCCATCGAGTTTGCCCGTGATGTCGGCGTCGATGCGCCCGCCCTCGGCGAGAAGGCGTTCCGTCCCGGCCTCGTGTCGCCGGATTTCCAGATCCATGGCCCGCACCCAGCGCAACTGTTCGGTCTCCGGCAGCGCGCGGACCTCGTCCTCGAGCTCGTCAGGTGTCGAGGCCTGTGAGGGACGGCCCGTGACCGCTTCTACGGTTCTACGCCCACTCTCGAACACCTCGCTGGCGGCGCCGATGGCGGAAAAGATGCCGGGGATCAGCGCGAGTAACGGGAGCACCATGTCTTTCCTTTCCGGCGGCCTAGAGCATGCCGCCTTCGCTCAAGAGTTCACGGATTCGGTCCGGTCCGTGGCGGCGCAGCGGGTTGCCGCCCCTGCCCTGTTGCGCGTGCGGGTATTCGCGAAACGACGTCCAGTCGCCCGCCCATTCGAGCCCGGCCAGGCGGACCGCCTCACCGTAACCCTCCCAAAGATGCTTGTGGGGACCGTATTTCCAGCAACACTTGCCGCCCGTCACGGGGACTGCATCGAAGGCAAGCCCGTAGTTGTGCAGGGACTCGCCCGGCGCCGCATTGGTCACGTGCGGGCCGGTTTGGCTGCCGACGCCTTCGATGATATCTGCCAGGAAACCGAAACCGCGGCCGTGCAAATCCTCGAGCTTGCGGAGGATCGACGCGCGCGAGCGCGATTGCCGGTAGAGCACCGCCTGCTCCTCGAGCGGGCGCAGCGTGCCATAGATCAGGAGATCGATCCCCGCCGCTTCGCAGATCGCCAGCACGCGCTCTGCCCGGACGCGGACCGCTTCGTCGAGACTGGTCAGCGCCCGTGAAGCCATCGGCCTCCTCCGGGTTCGTCCCGGTCCAGGCCGGGATTGCGTCTTTGAAGTTCGGCCGTCCGCGCTGGAGCGAATCCGAACGACCGCGATTCAGGGACGCTAGCCCAAACGCTATGCCTTCCGCACCCCGCTAGTGCAGGTGGGGGCGGTTTGCCAGTCGAAACAAGGAATTCAGCCGGGCGCGGCCCGGATTCGGGCTATTCCGCGGCTTCGGCCGTGTCGCCGTCGCGACCCGCAAAGCGCGGAATCACTTCCTCGGCGAACTGCTGCAACGCATCGAAATTGCCCGAAAGGTCGTGCAGCAGGACGTCGCGCACGCCGATCTCGTAAAGCCTCTCGACGCGCTCGATCATTTCCTCGGAACTGCCGATGATCGCGCCTTTCTCCGACGTTTCGCGCGGATCCCCGCGATTCTTGTGCCGGGCGGCCGGGATGAACGACTTCGACTGGAATCGCGGGTCGGTCGCCAGCACCTGCACCTCGGTCAGGAACTTGCCGCGCAGCACGTGCGCCTCGTCGCGTTCGGCATCGTTGTTCGCAACCATCAGGCCGCGCGTCACCGCGATTCGATTCGGATCGAACTCCTCCCCCATCTTGTCGAGCTCGTCGCGGTAGAAATTCACGCTTTCCGCAATGGTCTCGAACGACGGCACCTGCGCCAGGAGCAGGTTGAAGCCGTTGCGCGCGGCGCCGCGGATCGAACCCTCGCTGGCCGCGCCGACCCACATCGGCGGATGCGGCTTCTGCACCACGGGCGGCTCGACGATGATGTCGTTGAAACTGTAGCGGTCGGATTTGTACGTCCAGCGCTCCGTCTCGGTGAACGCGCGGCGCATGAAGTTGATCGATTCCTCGAAGATGTCCTGTCCGTCGGCCATCTCCAGTCCGAACCCGTGATACTCGTTCGCGCGATAGCCGCGCCCGACCCCAAAATCGTAGCGGCCCTTCGACAGCTGATCGATCGTGGCGACCTGTTCGGCCAGCAGGACGGGGTTGTGCCAAGGCACCACCACGACCGCACTTCCAAGACGTATTTTGGAAGTGATGCCAGCCAGATAGGAGATGTAGTTGAGAGTTGCCGACAGCTGCGAAAAGCCCGTGAAATGGTGCTCGACGAGCCACGCGCTCGTGTATCCGAGCCTCTCGGCAAACTGGATGTACTCGCCATACTCGTGATAGCCGAGCGCGGCTTCCGTAATCACCTCGCCGGGAACCGCCTGGGCACCGCCGAACAGACCGAACTTCATCTCATTTACCCTCTCGATACCTATTCCGCTGCGTTCGCCGCGGCATCCGCGCCGGTGAAGTTGGGCATGACCTCCTCAGCGAACTGGTGGAGCGCCTCGAAGTTGCCCGAAAGGTCGTGCAGCAGGATGTTGCGGACGCCCAGATCGTGGAGTTTCCGCACCCGCTCGCACATTTCGTCGGAATTGCCGAGCACGGCGCCCGCCTCCGAAACGCCCACGAAATCATTGCCGTCGGCGCCGCCGCGCTGGTCGTCCACCGGATTGAACGACTTCGCCTGCAGCTTCTTGTCCGTGGAAAGGACCTGGACTTCGGTGATGAACTTGCCGCGCAGGACGTGCGCATCCTTCCGCTCGTTGTCGTTGTTCGCCACCATCAGGCCGCGCGTCACGCCGATCCGGTAGGGATCGAACTCCTTGCCCAGTTTCTCCAGCTCGTCGCGGTACCAGTTCACGCGGTCGCCGATCCCCTCGAACGAGGTCATCTGGTCGAGCAGCAGGTTGAAGTCGTTGCGCGCGGCCGCGCGGATCGAATTCTCGCTGCCCGCCCCGACCCACATGGGCGGATAGGGCTTCTGGACGACCGGCGGCTCCACGATGATGTCGTTGAAGCTCCAGCGGTCCGATTTGTAGGACCAGCGCTCGGTCTCGGTGAACGCGCGGCGAATGAAGGTGATCGATTCCTGGAAGACCTCCTCCGCATCGGACATGTCGATACCGAAGCCATGGAACTCGTTCGCGCGGTAGCCGCGCCCGACCCCGAAATCGTATCGCCCCTTCGACAGCTGATCGATGGTCGCGACCTGCTCGGCCAGCAGGACGGGGTTGTGCCACGGCACCACCACGACCGCGCTTCCCAGTCGAATTTTGGACGTAATACCAGATAGATATGAGATATAGTTCAGAGTCGCCGACAACTGCGAAAAACCCGTGAAATGGTGCTCGACCATCCACGCGCTTTCGTAGCCGAGGCTCTCGGCCGTGCGGATGTATTCGCCATACTCATGATAGCCGAGCGCGGCCTCGGTGATCACCTCACCCGGCACCGCCTGCGCTCCGCCGAAAAGCCCGAACTTCATCGACCGCCCTCGATTTCAACGATGTCCGGGGCCATTCGCCCCGGTTTCGCTACCCGAATTGTATCCGGACAACCGTTTAGCATCAAAGCGCACGCCCGGTTTTGCAAAGAACGCATATCCGATCACATCCTAAGACCGCGCTTCAGTTCCGCACAAACCCGAAGCTGAGACCGCGCACCAGCTGTTTTCGTATCAGTAGCCCAATAACGACCAGCGGAAGCGTCGCCCCCACCGAGAGCGCAGCCTGGTAGCCGTTCCCGCCCGAATTCCCGGCGAACCGGTTGAGATGGACAGGCAGGGTCGACACATCGGTCTTCGACAGGATAAGCGCCAGGAAATATTCGCTCCAGTTCAGGATGAAAATGAACAGGAATGTCGCCGCAAGACCTGGCCGCAGTTGTGGCAGGACGATCTCGACCAGGACCTGCCAGTGCCCCGCGCCAAGCAGTCGCGCAGCATTCTCGCAATCGTGCGGCAGGTCGTCGATGAAGCTTTTCATCACCAGCATTGCGTAGGGCAACGTGGTCAGAGTGTAGAGAAGGATCAGGCCGAGATGCGTGTCGACCAGCCCGATCGCGGAAAACCAGAGGAAGATTGGCGCCGCGATCACAAAAGGCGGGACCATGCGCAACATCAGGAAATACAGCAGATGCCGGTCGTTGAGGATTCGGTAGCGTGAGGCGCCCCAAGCGACTGTTGTCCCGAACACGGTCGCAACGGTCGAGGCTGTCAATGCGATGATAAAGGTGTTGATCAGCGCTTCCCACGGACCGATCACGTCCGTCACGCCCTGAACGACCTCGCCCAGACCCTGTGAACCAATCCCTGTTGCGAAGCCATGTACCCAGACCTGGGTATAGTTAAACAGGGTTGGCTCCTCAGGCCAGTAAACCGGCGGCCACGCATTCCAGTCGCCTAAACCCTTGAACGACGTTCCGACGATCCAGAACAGCGGAAACGCAACGATCAGAAGCCAGCCGCCAAGTACGGCGTGGCGGAACAAGCCGAACACCGCACGCCGCTGCCGTCGGGTTAGGCTGGCCATCCGGTCAGAACGGTTCGTCGCTCAAGGGTTGAGCCCCGAATAGCGCAAAACGTAGATGCCGTGGTTCTTGTCCGAGACGAAGATGTTGCCCCGGTTGTCGACGATGACATCTTCCGTCTGGGCCACCAGTTTCGACGCGGGCAGCAGGCCACGCCGCTCGACGGGATCGGGCGGCAGGAAATAGCCGACCTCGCGTGGCCGCGTCGCATCCGAGATGTCATAGACGCGCAGTCCGGCGTTGAAATAGGTCAGGAAGCACAGATCCTCGCCCTGGTAGAGGATGTCCTGGTACTGGGGCTGGTGCTGGTTGTGCGGCCCGAAACGCCCGCCACGGTCACAGAAATTCTTGTATGGCGCGCCCTCGGGCGGCACCGGCAGCGGGAACAGCGACATCAGGCGCGGGTTCTGTTCGTCGCTGACATCCACGATCCCGGCATAGCCCAACGGTTCCTCGCAATTCTCCTTGATCGCCTCGGAGTTCACGATCACCACATCGCGCCCCTGAAGGGGCACCGCGGTGTGGACGGCGATGAAGGTCTGGAAGGGCGGCGAAAACGGCAGATCGCCGATTTCCTTCGGGTTCGTCTTGTCGGAAATGTCGAGAACTACGAAACCGCCCGCGCTGTAGGGCAGAAAAGCGCGATCCCCCTTCACGTAGGCGCCGCCGTGCAGCATCGTTCCCGGCTTGGGGCCGCCCTCGCCGCCGGCGACATGCTGGCCCTTCTGCCACCAGCGGCCGCTCTCGACCGGGTTGCGCGGATCCTCGATATCGACGATCTGCAGGATGTTTCCCTCGTAACCTTCGGGCAACCCGGTCGCATAGACGTAGCGTCCGCCGTCGTAATAGTTGCGGTGGGTGCCATATCCGCCCGTCTTCCAGTGGCTCAGAAGCTCCGGATTCTCGGGGTCCGCGAGATCCCACAGCAGGAACCCCTCACCCCACGGCTGGCCGTCCACGTGGCCCCAGCCATCCATGATCTTTTCCTGGGAGGTAACGAGCTTGCCGTCGGCAACCTGGACCTGGAGCGTCCAGGTGTTGGGTGGCCCCTCGATATAGCGCACGAACCGCGGGTTCGTGGGGTCCGTGACCTCGATGATCGAAAAGCCCGAGCACCAGAACTGGCCAGTGTAGAGGTACCACCGCCCCCCGGCTTCGTGCAGCGCCAGCTTGAACGCAGGACGGCCGTCCACATCGTCGTATCCGATCGCCTCGACGTTCCAGGCGAAACTCTCTCCAGGTGGAAATGTCATCGTGTCCTCCCCGCGGCGCCATTAGCCGGCGCCCGATTCTTCCTACCGTCAGTAAACGGCGCGCCGCGCGCGCTGTAAAGCGCGAGCCGCGATCAATTGCCGCGGAGGCGTGACGCGCATTTTGCCGCGGTCAGGATGAGGAGCTGGAGATCCCGGATGCGTTCGCACAGCCGCACGGTGCCACGCACGTCGAGGCCGAACCGCTCGAGCGCTGCACGAAACTCCACATCGCCCGTCGCTTCCCCGCGGCCCGAGAGCAGTACGGGCACCGCGGCACCGATACGATCAAGGCAGTGGGCCAGTTCGATCAGTCGGAACGCTTCCTCGCGAACGGCGACGATAAGGGCATGCGGACGGGTGACACGGAACGCTTCGCCCAGATGCGCCAGATCGGACGCGGTCTCCAGGAAGACCGATATGTCGCGGGCCGCATCGAGCGCGCGGATGCAGGCGTCGGGTTGCGGATCGAGATAGAGCAGCCGAATGGCACCGTTCGGCTCGGTGCGCTGCCGGTCGGATACGGTCATTGCGAAGCCCCGGTCGGAAATTCCAATCAATGCGAGCAAACACAACCGAACGATCTATCTATACGAGTGCATCCGAGTCGGTTGGCTTATGTATGGCAAATGTCCATACTTTTGATGGACGTTGCGCACGAGGCGTCAATGTCTGTCGGTCCGAGAATTTTCAAATCGGAATGCCATGACAATCGCCGAAAACGACGCCAGGCCACGCTACCAGGTGATTGCGGACGAGTTGTTCGCAGACATCACCTCGGGCCGCCATCCGGTGGGCGGGATGCTGCCGACAGAGATGGAGTTGTGCGCACGCTACAACGTCAGCCGCTACACCGTACGTGCTGCCCTGCGCCAGTTGCGCGAACAGGGGCTTGTGACCATGCGGCGCGGCTCGGGCACCCGCGTGGTCTCCCAGACCCCGGCTTCGGCCTACGTACAGTCGGTCCGGGCACTGTCCGAACTTCTCCAGTACCCTGATACGAAGCTGGAAGTCGCGGCAACAGGGACTGTGACCCTGGACCCTTCAAGCGCACGCCGGCTGTCGCTCACGAGCGGCTCGAACTGGTTCAATATCGCCGGTATCCGTCGCTCGACGGTCAGCGGCAAGCCGATCTGCTGGCAGGATATCTATGTCCGGCCCGAATACGCCCAGACGGCACGGCAGGTGTCGGTCGATCACGGGGCGGTCCACAAGCTGATCGAACGCGAGCATGGCGGCATCATCGCCCAGGCCCAGCTTGAGGTCTTCGCCAGCCGCATCGACCGGAACCTGGCCGAACGGCTCGAGGTTCACCCCGACAGCGCCGCCATGACGATCATCCGCCGCTACAAGACGGCAGACGACCAGATCTTCGAAACGACGGTCAGCATCCACCCCGAAGACAGGTTCGTCTATTCGCTCGAACTTGCCCGGGACTGGCACGCCGCCTGACGCAGACACCCCGCCGCCGGCGGGACTTCGGCCTAGCGGACGTATTCCGCCAGCGCGTCCTCGTCCACCTCGACGCCGAGCCCGGCACCGGCAGGCAGTTCCGCGATGCCGTCGATGACCTCGACCCGGTTCTTGACCACGTCGCCCGAGAGATACGAGCAGGTGACGCTCACGCCCCAGTCGATGGCCTTCGCCGCCGCCGCGATCTGCAGGACGGCCGCGCTCGATACGCTCGATTCCGCGACCTTGCCGGCGAGATTGACGTTCATCCCGAGCTCGTCGAACAGCTGCGTTGCCTCGTAGGCTCGGGTCACGCCGCCGAGCTTGATCATTTTGAGGCTTCCGCCCTGTGCCGCCCCCATCTCGTGATGCTTGCGGATGTCATCGACGCTGTGCAGGCCCTCGTCGGCGCCGATGGGGCACGCCGAAGCCGCGGCGATCCGCGCCATCGATTCGACGTCATGGCCCATGACCGGCTGTTCTAGGAAATCGAGCGCCTCGCTCGCCCCGCGCACATAGGTCAGCGCTTCTTCTTCCGACCAGCCCTGGTTGCAGTCGGCCGAAAGCTGCACGCCGCCGTTCACCGCCTTGCGGATCGCAACCGTGCGCTCGATGTCCTCTTCCACCGGGCGTCCGCCGACCTTGATCTTCATGCAGGACACGCCGGCCTTGGCACGCTCGGCCGCCTCGGCCACGTCGATCTCGATATCGCCCGTCGCGAGCATGTAGAGCACGGGGATCTGCGTACGGTTCTCGCCGCCCAGAAGTGCGGCAACCGACTTCTGCTGGGCCTTTCCGGCAATGTCGTACAGCGCCATTTCCAGCACCGTCTTGGCGCTGGCATTGCCGTACATCCGCCAGTTCATCTCGGCGAGGTTCTCCTCGAATGCCGACGGATCGCGTCCCTCAAGGAACGGCGACAGGAAGCCGATTGCCGCCATCATGCTCTCGACCGTCTCGCCCGTCATCGACGGCGAGGACGAGGCCTCGCCCCATCCGACAAGGCCGTCGTCGGTCTCGATCCGCACGAACACGTTCTCCGACGTGGCGATCTCCACGCCCGACATCTTGATGGGCCGCGAGAGCGGCAGATCGGCAGCTTTCGGCTCGATTTTCGTGATCTTCATGGCGTTTCTCCCGTTCCGCGCCGCCGGTTAGGTCCGGCCGCGCTTCAGTTCGCGCGTCTTGGGCTTGGTGCCCGGCGCATATTCCGACACTTCCTCGTCCAGGAACTTCGTCAGTTTCCGCAACCGCTCCGACGACTG
>JAYPUG010000016.1:13090-14460 GCA_038133965.1 Rhodospirillaceae bacterium
CCAACCCAGTCATAGAAGCCCTTGCCGGCCGACAGGCCGACCTCTCCCCGGGCCACCATATCCTGAATCAAGGGGTTGGGGGTATCCGTGGGATGCAGTTCGGGCACGATCGAGCGCTGGGCCAGCGCGTGGATTTCGAGGCCCGAGGTGTCCTTCTGCTCGATCAGACCGTTCAGGCACATCCGCGGGGCCAGCATCTTGCGCGCCGCCATGTCGATATCGGCCGGCGTCGCGACCCCCTCCTCCACCAGGTAGTAGGCCTCGTGCAGGATGATGTGCTGCAGCCGGTTGATCAGGAATCCGACGATCGGCTTGTAGAGCGTCACGATTTCCTTGCCGGTGCGCTGCACCGCATCCGCGACGGCGTCCACCACGTCGGCGGGGGCGCCGGGCCCGGCCATCACCTCGGCAACGGCCGTGGTGTCGGCGGGCATGAAATAGTGGATGCCGGTAAACAGCTCCGGCCGCTTCAGTTCTGCGCTCAGGTCCTCCAGCGCCATGCCCGAAGTTCCCGTCGCGATGATCACGTCGTCGTCGGGATAGGCCGCCTCGATCTCGGCAAAGACCTTGCGCTTGACCGCAACATCCTCGGGCACGAACTCGATCACCAGGTCGGGTGCGGCCGCGGGGAAGTCCTTCGTCGCGGTCACACCGGCCGTCAGGTCGGTCAGGGAGTCCGCACGCGAACTGCGTACGGTCGTCGCGAACCCGGCGTCGGCAAAGGTCGCGGACACGCCCTTGCCCATCACGCCGTAGCCGACGATCAGGACGGTCTGGATCGGTTTTCTAGCCATCGGTACCCCCAAGCTGAGTCCGGCGTGCGCGGCGCGCAACACCGATTGTCCAATTTGCGCCAACTCTATATATGTCCGGACAAGCTGTTCAAAGGATTCCCTGTCCACAACGGCCGCGATCCGTCGTTGCGCGGCGGCTGCGAACCGCCTAGGGAATCGCCAAAACCAACTGAGGGGAGCCCAAGATGTCCAACCTGCCCACCTCCAACGATTTCGAGGACATTCTCTTCGAGGTCAAGGACCATGTCGCCTGGATCACGATCAACCGCCCGAATTCGCGCAATGCCTTCCGCGAGCAGACGCTCGACGAGCTGATCCACGCCTTCAAGTCCACCCGCAACGACGCCTCGATCGCCTGCGCGGTGGTCACCGGCGCCGGCGACCAGTCCTTTTCGGCCGGCGGCGATTTCGGCGCCATGATGAAGCTGAACTTCACCAACGCCTATCACTGGAACGACAGAATGCTCGGCACCGCGATGACCATTCGCGGCTTGCCCATCCCCGTCATTGCCATGGTGAACGGCTGGTGCATGGGCGGCGGCCACGAGCTGGCGCTGTGGTGCGACCTGGTGATCG
>JAYPUG010000017.1:0-3538 GCA_038133965.1 Rhodospirillaceae bacterium
GATCAGGACCCGCAAACCGTCACCCTCGAGCAGGCCGTCGAACTGATCGCAGCCCGCATCGCAAAGCAGTCAGCCGCGAAGGGCGGCGCCAAGAAGAAGACGGCGGCGAAGAAGAAGGCCCCGGCAAAGAAGAAGGCGCCGGCGAAAAAGAAGGCCGCTGCCGAGACCGAAGCCGCCGAGAGCGCGGACTAGGACAGCCGCTTGGCCAGGGACAAGAGCGGCGGGCCGGACAGTGGCAGGCTGCCCGGGCGCACCGAGATACTCGAACACATCGAGAAAGCCACCGAGGCGCTGCAGACGCGTGAAATCGCCCGCGCGTTTGCCATCAAGGGTGCCCAACGCTCGGGTTTGCGCGGAATCCTGAAGTCGCTCGAGGCCGAAGGCCGTATCGAGCGCGTTCAGGGCCGGCGCTGGCGCCCTACAAGTGCACTGCCAGCCGTCTGTGTCCTGGAAGTGATCGGCATCGACGACGATGGCGAACTCCTCGTGCGGCCGGCCAATATCGCACCCGACGCTCCCGCGCCGCGGATCGAGGTCCAGCCCGCCCCTCGCGCAATGTCGGCGCCCGGCCCCGGCGACCGTTTCATCGCCCGCATGACGCCACGGGGCGAGAACCGATACACGGCCAAGCCACTGCGCGCGGCGGAAGGGCGCGCCGAGACCCTCGTCGGTCTTTATCGGCGCGGGGGTGACGGCCCCCGCATCGTGCCGCTCGAGCGTGGGCAGCGCGGCGAGTTTTCGCTGGCGCCCACGGGCAACTTGGCTGAAGCGGATGACGGCGAACTCGTCGTGGCCGAGATGCTGCCGTCCCGGCATCTGGGCCTGCCCCAGGCGCGGATCGTCGAGAACATCGGCGACGGCGACGCACCCGGAGCGATCAGCCGTATCGCGATCCATCGTGCCGGCATTCCCGACAGGTTTCCCGACAACGTGGTCGCAGAGGCAGAATCCATGCACCCGCCGGTGCTCGGCGACCGCACCGACCTGCGCGGCCTGCCCCTTGTGACGATCGACGGTGCGGACGCACGCGACTTCGACGACGCCGTCTTCGCCGAACCCGACGACGACACGAGTAATCCCGGCGGCTGGCACATCGTCGTCGCCATCGCCGACGTCGCCGAATACGTGCGGCCCGCGAGCCCGCTCGACCGCGAGGCCTACCGCCGCGGAAACTCGGTCTATTTTCCCGACCGCGTCGTCCCGATGCTGCCGGAAGCCCTCTCCAACGGCCTGTGCTCACTGCGGCCGGGCGAAGACCGTGCCTGCCTGGCAGCCGACCTCTGGATCGGTTCGGACGGCAAGCTCCGCCGCCACCGGTTCCGGCGCGCACTCATGCGTTCAGCCGCCCGGCTGACCTACGAGGACGTCCAGGCCGCATTCGATGCCGGGGACGACCCGGTTTCAGAAGGGCATCTGGCGCGCCTCTACGGCGCCTACACGGTACTTGCGGATGCGCGGCGCGCGCGCGGCGCGCTGGAAATCGAACTGCCGGAGCGCCGGGTGGTTCTCGACGATGCGGGAAAAGTTGCCAGCATCGCGCCCGTCGCCCGGCTCGACAGCCACCGGCTCATCGAGGAATTCATGATCGCAGCCAATGTGGCGGCGGCCCGCGAACTGCAGCGACTTGGCCAGCCGACCATGTACCGGGTCCACGACGAACCCGACCCGGCGAAGCTGGACGACCTGCGCAATGTGCTCGAGGGTTTCGGGATCAACCTCGCGCGCGGCGGCCCCATGCGGCCGCGCGACTTCAACGCCGTATTCGAGCGTGTCGAGCACACGCCGCACGCCCGAACGGTCCACGAAATCGTCCTACGTGCCCAGTCGCAGGCGGTGTACAGCCCCTCGAACATCGGTCACTTCGGGCTCGGCTTGCACGACTATGCCCACTTCACCTCGCCGATCCGCCGCTATGCGGACCTCCTGGTCCACCGCGCCCTCATTCGCGGACTGAAACTGGGCGAAGGCGGACTCGAGGCCGATCAGGACGAACGTTTCGAGGAAATCGGCGAACACATATCGACGACCGAGCGCCGCGCGGTCATGGCCGAACGCGACGCAAACGACCGCTACACGGCGGCTTTCCTGGCCGAACGGGTGGGCGAGAGCTTTTCCGCCACCGTACGCGGCGTGACGCGTGCAGGCCTGTTCGTCGCGATCGAGGACAACGGCGCGGAAGGTTTTGTGCCTGCCTCGCGGTTGGCGGGTGGGCGCCCTCGCTTCGATGCCCAGAAACTCGTGCTCTCGACCCCGGGCGGGTCCGTCTATCGTCTTGGGGATGCCGTCGAAATTCGAATTGCCGAGGCCGACGGACTGCGCGGATCGGCGATTTTCGACCTGCTGGACGGAGGGGCTCGGATCGTTCCCCGCGCCGGAAAGTCGCGCCACCGCCGGGGACGGAAACGGCCCGACCGGCGCCACCGGCGCGGCCGTTAACCAATTGCAAGCCGTTTCGGGTTCCATATATGAATGACGAAACGCTCCCTTTACCGGTGGTGAGCACCGGGATATGTGTTTGATATGAGACGGTTAGCCAATCTCTTCACGCCGGTGCGGAACTGGGCGGGTGCATGCGCGCTCCTTGCACTGGCGGCCTGTGCCCAGGTCGCTCCGACCGTGGATGCGGAGTACTCCAACGGCTACAGCCGGGAGATGTTCGACTCCGGCTTCGCATTCATCAACAATCGCTACATCGACACGGTTTCGCTGCGCGAACTCAGCCTGAGCGGACTTTCTGGCCTGAAGCGAATCGACGCACGCATCGACGTGAGACCCGCGGGCGACGACTTCGAAATCCTTTACCAGAACCGGATCATCGACCGTCTTGAAGTGCCCGGCGGCGACGTGCCCCACGAATGGAGCGAGACGACAGTCGATGCAATCGCGGTCGCGCGACGTGCCTCTCCCACACTCGCCAAAGCGCGCGCCGAGACCGTTTTCAAAGCGGTCTTCGATGGAATTCTCGAACCTCTCGACGAGTTCTCGCGCTACGACGACGCCGAGACGGCGACCGAGAAGCGCGCATTCCGCGACGGGTTCGGCGGCATCGGCGTGACCATCCGCATGGAAGAGACCGACGCGCTTATCCTGGCCGTGATAGAGGGCGGTCCAGCCGGCAAGGCTGGCGTTCTGCCCGAAGACCGCATCACCCATATCGAGGGCGAAGCGATCGCGGGATGGACGCAGCGGCAGCTCGTGGACCGGCTGCGCGGGCGGGTGAACACGCACGTGGCATTTACGGTCCGGCGCCCGGGCACCTCGAACCCGGTACCGATTTCATTGACCCGCGCCCATGTCGTTCCCGAAACCGTGGAAATCCTACGCCATGGCAGTGTTGCGGTAGCGCGACTGATAGCGTTCAACGCGGATTCGGCGCGTCAACTCGACCGTCATCTGCGCCGCGAGATGCTGGCCCCGGAAGGGCCGCCCAAGGGCATCGTGCTGGACCTGCGGTCGAACCCGGGCGGCCGTCTGGATGTCTCGGTGGATGTCGCCGACATCTTCCTCGACAGTGGCCAGATCGCGGCCACACAAGGTC
>JAYPUG010000017.1:3548-13880 GCA_038133965.1 Rhodospirillaceae bacterium
ACACTTGGGGACGCGGTACAGGGCATCCCCGTCGTCGTGCTGATCAACGGAGATTCGGCATCCGCATCCGAGATTGTGACGGCCGCGCTGCAGGACCACGGGCGCGGCGTGGTGGTCGGCACGAACTCGTTCGGCAAGGGTACGGTACAGACCGTACTGCGCATGCCGAACAGCGGCGAGATCACACTGACGTGGTCGCGCTTCCTCGCACCATCCGGTTACCGCCTGCACCGGCTGGGTGTCCTGCCCTCGGTCTGCACCCACGGCGGCGGCACGACACAGAGCGCCGACAGCCTGGTACCGGCCCTCCAGGTCGGTGACGGTGTCCTGGCGAGCAATCTTGGTGAGTGGCGGGCGACAGGAAACATCGACACGGTTGATCGCGAAACGCTGCGCACCATCTGTTCGTCCGACGGCGCATCGCCCGATGTGGATCTCACGGTTGCGCAAGCCATTCTGGCCGACCCCGCCCTGTACAACTCCATTCTCCGCCAATCCCATACGGCGCTTGCGCACCGCTGAACGAAATGGTGCGTCGAACCTGACAGATCGTTGGCTATCGATTGTGAACCTGACCTGGGACACATGGGCCCAACAGAAGACCAACGCGCCCTCTATCCGGCGCCAATCAGAACTTTGACCCATTCCGTGTCCTGAATGCCCGCACCCGACCGTGAGTGACCTGTGGGTTACTGCCAGGAACCACGGGCGCGAAATTCCTGGATGCCGTTACAGACACGGCTTGACTTGCTCGGACGGGGCGATATGTTTCCGGCCGAATTCATTCCGGGACCGTGAACCATGGCAAAACCCAGTACGATTCTCGTGAAGCTCGTGAGCTCCGCCGACACCGGCTATTACTACGTGGCGAAGAAGAACCCGCGCACGAAGCCGGAGAAGCTTGAGATGCGTAAGTACGACCCGGTCGTGCGCAAGCACGTCACCTTCAAGGAAGAGAAGCTCAAGTAGCCTTCCGGCCTTCGGATTTCCGGATTACGCCGGAAAGCACAAAGCCGCCCATACGGGCGGCTTTTTCGTGTGCGGGACCAAGTCGACGTCTTCGCTATTCGATAAACTGCTGTACGGTTTCCAGAAAGTCTGCGACGGAAATGGGCTTCGCAATATAGGCCTCACATCCGCCTTGTCGGATTTTCTCCTCGTCACCCTTCATGGCGAACGCGGTAACCGCGATCACAGGAATATCCTTGAGCTCGTCGTCTTCCTTGATCCACTTGGTGACCTCAAGGCCGGAGACCTCGGGTAGCTGGATGTCCATCAGGACCAGATCCGGATGATGCTCGCGTGCGAGTTGGAGCGCTTCCTTGCCGTCCTTTGTCTGAAGCGTGGCATAACCTTGCGCTTCCAGCAGATCGTGGAAGAGTTTCATGTTCAGTTCATTGTCTTAGACGATGAGAACAGTTTTGGACATGCGCTATGTTCCCGGTACGAACGACGAAGGCGTTCGATTGTTGTATGCGGAGTTTAACCCGTTCCCCGCGCGAGCCCGTGCACACAAACCCGCGATACCGGAAAATGGATAATAATCCCGCAAATGTCCACAGTGGTACGCAGTGATGCGGATTGGAATCGACCTGGGAGGTACGAAGATCGCGGGTATCGTCCTCGATGCCGGTGGTACCGAAATCGCACGCGCGCGCATGGCAGCCCCGCGTGGCGAATACAATGCTACGCTCGATGCGATTGCAGAGTTGGTCAACAGGATCGATCCCGAGCCTGAATTACAGACACCTGTCGGCATCGGCATCCCGGGAACGATCTCGCCCGCGACTGGTCTGGTCAAGAACGCAAACTCGGCCTGGCTGATCGGACATCCTTTTGACACCGACCTTGCCGCGCGACTTGGCCGGCAGGTCCGTGTTGCGAACGATGCGAACTGCTTTGCTGTCTCCGAAGCCCGCGATGGCGCCGGGGCGGACGCTCGGGTTGTCTTCGGAGTAATCCTGGGGACCGGAGCCGGCGCGGGTATCACAATTGATGGGCAACCCCTGACAGGGGCGAATGCTATCGCGGGCGAATGGGGCCACAACTCGCTGCCCTGGATGCGCGAGGAAGAGTATCCGGGAGATCCTTGCTATTGCGGCCGGCGCGGCTGCAACGAGACCTTCGTTTCCGGTCCGGCCTTCGAACAGGACTATCAAGTCACGAGCGGAGAAAACCTCACTGCGTCCGACATAGCGGCCGCCGCAACAGCCGGCGACCCCTTGGCAATCGCTGCGCTTGAACGTCTCGAGGACCGTCTGGCCCGAGCACTGACGTCGGTCGTCAACATCATCGATCCCGATGTGGTGATCCTTGGCGGCGGACTGTCGAACATCGACCGGCTCTATGCAAACCTGCCTCCTCTCTTCGAGAGGTATGCGTTTTCCGACACCTTCGATACGCCTGTCCGCCGCGCCGCCCACGGAGACGCAGGCGGCGTGCGTGGTGCGGCATGGCTTTGGCCCCAGACGGAAACAGAGACATGAGCACCGTGGCCGGGCTTTGCCGCAATTGCGCGGCAGACGTGGCGCCGGACACGCGAAGCTGCACCGCATGCGGTGCACCACGTACCGTTTTCCACCCCGAACTTCGGACCCTCGAAATCGCACACATCGATTGCGACGCCTTCTACGCCAGCGTCGAGAAGCGCGATGACCCGTCCCTGCGCGACCGGCCCGTCATCGTCGGCGGTGGACGCCGCGGGGTCGTTTCGGCAGCTTGCTACATCGCCCGGATCAAGGGCGTCCGCTCCGCAATGCCCATGTTCAAGGCGCTGCAGCTCTGCCCCGACGCGACCGTCATCCGCCCCGATATGGAGAAATACGCCACCGTGGGGCGCGAGGTGCGCGAGATCATGCGCGCGATCACGCCACTGGTCGAACCGCTTTCGATCGACGAGGCATTCCTCGACCTTTCCGGAACCGGGCGCCTGCATGGCGCGCCACCCGCCGCGACGCTCATTCGCATGATCAACCGCATCGAGCGGGAAATCGGGATCACCGCGTCCGTGGGCCTGAGCTACAACAAATTCCTCGCCAAGCTCGCCTCGGACCTGGACAAACCGCGGGGATTCGCCGTGATCGGACAAGCCGAGGCGCTCGAATTCCTGGACGGCCAGCCGGTGTCCCGGATATGGGGCGTGGGGGCGGCTCTCCTGCGCAAGCTGCAGTCAGACGGGATTCACACGATCGGCCAGATTCGCAGCCGTGACGAGGCGCGTCTGGTCGCGCGTTACGGCGCCATCGGACGCCGCCTGGCCAGCTTCAGCCAAGGCCAAGACGTGCGCAGCGTATCTCCTGAGTCAGTGCCCAAGAACCTGTCGAGCGAGACCACATTCGGTACCGACATCGCCGAGCAAGAAGAACTCGAGCGCCGCCTGTGGCCGCAATGCGAACGCGTCGCAGAACGGATCAAGCGCCGCGGCCTGGCCGGGCGGACCGTGACCGTCAAGCTCAAGACGTCAAAGTTCAAAACCCTGACACGCTCGCAGGCGCTGCCCGCCCCGACCCAGCTCGCAGAAACCTTGTTTCGTACCGCCGCGCCACTGCTCCTGAAGGCCATGGAATCAACACCGCCAAATACGGCCTACCGGCTTATCGGAGTGGGGTTGTCAAACTTCGTGGACGCCGCCGAGGCAGATCCACCCGATTTGGCAGATCCCGACGCCGCGCACCGCAAGGAGGTGGAAGCGGTAATCGACCGGGTCCGCGAGAAGTTGGGACGCGAGGCCATCCGGAAGGGACGCGCGCTCTAGTTCAGGCGGGCGAGACGCAGACGGACAGGTTCGACGTACCCTCAAAGTTCTATTTGCACACCGGAGGCGCGATTTCTTCGATGTTCACGAGAGCCGCAACGAGCGTAAAGGCCCCGTAATCGAACTCGAAACGGCGCACGACCCCGTTGTCCTGCAAAACCTGGGTCATCTCGAACTCCGGTTCTGTCTCACCCGATCGGTGATCGCTATCGGGAAACATCGCGAGCCGGATCGGCCACCATTTGTGCGCGGTGATCGGACCGAACTCTCGTCCCTCTCCCTCGCCGGGATCACGCGCCTTTCCCAGTATCAGGGAATTCGCCTGCATCGGTGCAATATCGGGCTGGGATCCGTCGAAATAGTGGCTGAAGGCACGAAACTCACCAAGCTCGGCTGCCTTGATCACGGCAATTGTGTGTTGAAATGGAAAAACGGTATCGGCCGGAAGCTTGAGCGAAGTACCGCGCGGTATTTCATATGTCACCCGTCCCGGTCTTCCTGGCGCCGCTCGCTCCGCGACCCCGCGCACGTGTTCGACGGTCTGTCCGCCGATGCGCGTTTCGGAATCGAAGGTGTAGCGCGTGCCGTCGATGGTCTCGAAGTTGATCGCCGCGACCTCGGAATTGATGGGATCGCCCTCGTCGGGCGACATGCTGACGACGAGGCGCTGCTGCGATGCCCATCCGTCGCACGACCGGCGCCACTCCGCGACCATCCTGCCTTGGGCATCGACGATATTCGAGCCCTGGTCCACCCGTCCGATGCTGATCTCGTAGAACGCCCGGTGCGAAGCGTGGCTGACCGCAGCCTGTGCATCGCAAACCCCCACCGTGAGTGCCATAGCGGCCACAGCGGCAAAAACAGCCTGAGCTAGCGAATGGAGGCGCGTCATACCGTGAATCTACCCGAGAAATCGGGTGATTTCACGGCGGGTTTACGGGGTCACCTTATGTACGGGGTCACCGTCAATTGACGGTTTGCGGCGCGATGGTCCCTGCACTGCTGACCTTCAAAGGACCACATGGCGGCAGGCCGCCATTGCCTGTGCACACCCGCAGCAGCCAGGCATCTTCCGCTCCCATACGCTGAACGGTCTGCAGCGGCGCATCCACCACCACCCGGTGCCAGGTGCGTCCATCGATCCGGTCGCTGCGTACACGTGCATCCAGCGCGGCGAAACGGCCGGCCTGCGACCAGGCGTTCCCGATAGAACGGAAGCTACCAACCACAACGACCATCTGGGTCTCGGGCGAATTCAGCGGACCACTGACAGTCTCGCGCGTTTCCTGCACGGCATCGTGCATTTCCACGAATCCGATGCGGATCGGCGCCGCCGGGCGCTCCTTCGGACTGGCCTCGGCAGACCAGCTGCTGGGAGCCACATCCGCAGGCACCCAGGCTGCGGCCGCCGGGACGAACGCAGCAGCAGGCTGCGCCTCATCCACGGCAACGACGCCGGGCCCGAAGCCCTGGACGAAACCGGCGATCTCGACCGGAACCTCGATCGGGTCGGCCGGCGGCAGCACTTCGGCACCGGCAAACCAGTTGTCACCCGAAGGGGCGGCTGCGACCATCACGAGCGCATCGTCATCGACTGCGTCGATCGCATTCTCGCTCTCGCAAATTTCGCGACCCTGGACCACACGCAAAAGGGCGCAATCCCGTTGTGCAACCTCGGATATCGCGTGGTCCGTGACGCTTTTGCCTGACACGACATAACTCACGCCGTCGAGCGCCCAGCTCGCGACGGAGATGGCCGGCGGCAATCCGCACGCGCTCAAAAACAATGGCAGCCCGACCAGGGCGAGTGATTTCCGCATCGCAAGCCTCCCACAGCTTGAGAGGCGAGTTTGGCGACCCCGAGTCGCTTTGCATAGAGAAAAATCAACTGAAGCCCATAAAATATTAAATTCATTGGCCTTTCGCATGCTCCAGCCCGCGTGCACGATATGGTGTTAACAATGAAGTTCTTTGCAATTCAGTGGTTTGCCCTGCTTGCGGACGATCGGCATTAACCATTTTTTTTCTGTTATAGTTCAACTATTTATAGGATTTCTCTCGAACTGTTGACAGATCGAGTACACCCTTGGAGTTCCGGTCTGGGCATGCCCTGATGCTGTCCGACGAACGGCGTGAATAGAGCACGCAAACCGGTCTCGTCGTGGTCCGGTCGCGCTCACGGTACTGCGAAGCTGCCGGCTGCAGGCCAGCAGAACATTCGCCGGACCGGTTTCCCGGTCTCGGCCAGGGCGGTTTGGTTCTAACCGATGTCGAGCACCACGTTGCCGATGTGTTTGGCGTCCTCGACCATGCGGTGCGCCGCAACGATATCGTCGAGCGGGAACCGCGCAGCGATGGTCGTCTGGAGCGAACCGTCGGCAAGCATCTTGTTGAGTGCTGCCACCCCCTCATCACGCTGCGCGTCGGTGATCGAATAGACGATGAACCACTTGAGCGACGCCCACTTCACGATGAAGTCCTGGGCTGGCACGCTCGCCATCGGATCGACCGTGCCGTAGATGATCACCGTGCCACGCGGCGCGAGAACCTGGCCGTAGGTGGGACCGTTCGCGGACAGGTTCAGCTCGACGATCCGGTCGGCACCGTTTCCGCCGGTCATCGCGAGAACACGCTCGGCAACGTCCTCCGTGCGGTAGTTGACGACCTCGTCGGCGCCCGCGGCACGCACATAGTCCGCCTTCTCGTCGGAACTGACGGTCGTGATAACCCGGGCTCCGTTCGCCTTGGCGACCTGGATCGCGTGATGGCCGACCGCGCCGGCCCCGCCCTGCACCAGGATCGTCTGACCCGCGACATCGCCATCGAACATCACCGCCCGGTGGGCTGTCAGGAACGGAATACCGAAACACGCCGCCTCCGCATCGTCCACGCCGTCGGGCAGGTCGATCACGTACTTCGATTCCATGCAGATATATTCCGCAGCCGTACCGAACGGGCGCTGCCACTGACCATTCATCAGCCAGACCCGTTTCCCGACACGGCCCGCATCAACCCCGTCGCCGACGGCATCAATCACCCCGGCACCGTCCGATTGGGGAATGACCAGCGGAAATGGCATGCCGCCACCGCGCCCGCGCAAACGTGCCTTCCAGTCGGACGGATTCACGCCCGAGACGGTCAGCCTGACCCGGACCTCGCCCGGCCCGGGCTCCGGCGTGGGCTGATCGCCGACCTGCAAGACATCGGCCGGTCCCAGCTTGTCGTAAAAGGCTGCGCGCATCTTCGTTCTCCCCCTGGCGTCGCGATTCAACGGGGATGATACAGACCCTGCGCCTCAACTGGCCAGTGGTCAGGCGTCTGCAACCGTCCGCGTCTTGCGGCTCGCCCTCAGGCGCTGCCACCGCGCCTTGCAGGGCCATTGGGCGAACTCCCAGACCATCCAGCCGATACCCAGACCCACTGCCGCATACACCAGACTGGGGAGGTCGAGCGGCATTGCGGGCGTGAAGACATCAGCGGTCGCGCGCGCAATCTCGTCGTCGGCATGCAACGCCAATGCCAGCGGTTGCCATAGCGGATGCGCATCGGCGATCGCGGCCCGGCTGGCCTCGAGTTCGCCCACCCGCTCGGCGAAGGCGCCGACCAACCGTTCGCGGGTCGCACCGTCGGCAACGATGCGCGCCGCCGCGCCGCCCGAAAGCTCGTCGAGTGTGCGCCGCGCTTCGTCGATATGCCCACCGAGCCGTTGCAGATAGGCCTGTGCGAAGGCCGGACCTTGCGCCGAAAGCGCCGCCCCCGAGGCCGCGACCGCGGCACCGGCGAGAGTCAGGATCTTGGCCCAGGCCCAGCGCATGGGCCGAGTATGGTCACGAATTAAGGCAGGCGTGTGGTAGGCCGCGAACCGCTCAGCCCCGGTTCCCTGCCGCCGCGACCCTCGTCAGCAGGAACTCCGCGCGCTCGATCCCGCGGGCCTGGGCCCGGTCGAGCCAGTGACGGGCCGCGTCGAGATCGCGGGCCACCCCGCGCCCCTCGAAATAGAGCGCGCCAAGGTGGAACTGGGCGGCCGCGACGCCGCGCACCGCAAGGCGGTGCCAGATGGTGTAGGCACGGGCATAGTCCTTGGCTTCGTGGGCCTCGATCCCGTCAAGAACGCTCCCCACGATAGCCGGCGGCGGAATGTCGTCGGCCGAAATCGCCACGGCATCCAGCTCGAGGGCCGCCGCCATCACGATGTGGACCTCGTCGTCGTACATCGGGTCGTGCGGTCGCGTGTCATAGGACACCTCGGGGACCGCGAGCTCGGCCGCGACGGAGGTGTGTCCGTTGCCCGATGGCAACGAAGAGACAGGGTTCGCTGCGGCAATCTCCGACGAGCTGTTTTCCGGCTTGGCATCTAGTGCGCCAGCGAGCCGCGCGACGTTGACGTCCAGGTCGCGTGCAATCCGCACCAGTTCGCGGCGCAATGCGGTGCGCTCAGCAGCGATCTCCGCGCGCATGGTGATATTCCGGGTCTTTTCGGTTTCCAGCCGCGCGCGAAGCGTATCGCGCGACTGCACCGCCGTCAGGTCACGCGCGAGTGTCGGCACGTTGCCCGACAGAAGGGTCGGGGCCGCATCGAGACGGCTGAGCGTCGCGATGCCGGGCTCGGCGGGCGCGAGCGCCTGCCCGAGCTCAACTTCGAGAACGGCGAGCGCCTCGACGGCCGCCCCGATCCGAAGCGCGATATCACCGGCATCGCGGGTCAGCGCATCGCGCGCCTGTTCAGCCGCTGCACGGGCCGCCTCGGCGTCAGCGCGCGCGGCAAGAGCACGCGCCAGCTGCGCCTGCGCTTCATCGAGCGCGACATTCTGGTTTCGAACCGTCCCCTCGAGACGAGGGATATCCGAGATCTGCATCCCCAGGCGCTCGATGGCACCTTCGAGCGACTTGCGCGCATCGCGCTCGGCAGCCGCGCGCGACAGCTCGGTCGAAAGCCGTTCCTCGAGCTCGTCGATCCGCGCTTGTGCCGCAGCCAGCTCGGCCGGGTCCGCCCCGGGTGCGGCCTCCCCAACGGGCTCGGGACTAGGGGCGGATACGCCCAGTTCCGGCTCCGGCGGCAGAGGTGAACCCGTCAGGATCGCCTCGATGCGCGCGCGCAGATCCGCGTCGCGTTCGGCACGCTCCGCGATGTCCTCGTATCGCGTGACCGTCAGACCGGCCGCATCGATCGCATCGTGCATGCGTGCGCGCATCTCGCCGAACAACGCTTCGGCACGGGCCGCGCGGCCGGCAATGTTCGCCGCCGTGATCCGCGGCATGTAGGCATCGCGCAGCGCACCCACGGCCTTTGCGGCGCGGGCAAATGCGGTCAGGTCCGCACGATCGTCGGCCACCGGAACCGCTGCGGCCGGTGCGGAAGCGGACGGTACGGCCATCGCAGCGGGCGTTGCAGCTTGCGCCTGGGCGTTTGCCGCGGGCGCATAGAGCGCCGCGACGGTGGCCAACGCCAGCGCGGCACCGGCAGATGCGGCAAACCAGCCCGTGACACGGTTGGTCATGGAACGTCTCCCCAATCTCTCGCACGGCCCCAAACCGCGCGTCATCGCAGCCGGCAGGCTCGCGCCGGTGCCCTTAGGGAGGCGTTAAGAAATCGGAAAGTTTTAGAATATGGAGCTTTCGCAAAATCCCCGGCAACGGCCCGGACGGCTAGCCGATCACATCGGCCATCTTCGCGCGGCGTTCCTCGGCGGGCATGAAACCATCGTACTCGCGGACATGGGCTTCCGTCTCCGCGACGATCTCCTCGGTCGGCTTGGAGAGGTCGAACGGATGCGCATGTGGCTGAGGGATGTGCCACGGCGTGTGGGCGTAGAGTTCCAGCCGGTTCCCTTCGGGACCGAAGAAGTAG
The DNA here is from genome assembly GCA_038133965.1 of Rhodospirillaceae bacterium. Taxonomy (GTDB): domain Bacteria; phylum Pseudomonadota; class Alphaproteobacteria; order UBA6615; family UBA6615; genus JAYPUG01. The sequence goes on from JAYPUG010000017.1 coordinate 13,151, forward strand.
CACGACCATGCGTTACCGTGGGTGACCATGCGGTCCACCTCAAAGCCGGCATCGGTCACCCGCTTGTGCATCTCGCGCAGTTCGTCGAGCGAGCCCACCAGGAAAGAAATTTGCTGGGCCGTACGCGGCGTGTCCTTGTCGGGCCCGCCCTCCAACAAAACGACCTGATGGTGCTCATCCGGTGTCGCCGACATGAAGACGATCCGGCCGTTCTCGGGCCCGAACGTACCCTGGTCCGTGACCGTCAGCCCGAATATTTCGGTAAAGAATGCCACCTGCTCGTCCATCGCGTGCGTATGAAGACCCACATGGGTGAGCTGGGGGCGGATTGCGGTGGCCATGGGCTGATTTCCGTTTGTTTCTGGCTCGTGTGGACCGTGCGCACTAACGATGCCGGGCGCCTTGATCCCGGTCAATCCATGCCCGTTACCCGGCCACCGCCTCGATATGCGAAATCTCGGCAATAACGATGCCGGGCGCGCTGATCGGGGGTAACCGGTGCCGCTGCACCTTCCCGCTTAGGCGCGCACGCCCGGCCGGACCCGCCGCAACTGCGATGCGAGGGCCGAATCGACCACCGACGGCGCGACGGCCTGGATCGCGCGCGCGATGCGCTCGACCCCGGCCGGATAGCTCGACCGGCTGCGCCGGCGCACGTCGCGCCAGATGCGGCGGGCCGTCGCCTCGGGAGAGTCCACCTTCATGCCGAACGGCTCGATCAGGTCGGTGA
>JAYPUG010000018.1:0-7794 GCA_038133965.1 Rhodospirillaceae bacterium
GAAGAGGCGGGCGCGATCGCGCTTGTCTTGCGCGAGGCACTGGAGACACCCGCGCGCACGGCGGCGCTCGTCACTCCCGACCGCTCGCTCGCACGCCGGGTGGCGGCGATTCTGGTCCGCTGGGGCATCGCCGTGGATGACAGTGCGGGAGTCCCGCTTGCCGAAACGCCGGCGGGCGCTTTCCTGCGCCTGGTCGCCAACGTCGCGCACGAAGGTGTTGCGCCCGTCCCCCTGCTTGCCGCGCTCAAGCATCCCCTGGCGGCCGGCGGCATGGCCCCGGCGGAGTTTCGGGCGCGCGTGCGCGAACTCGAGCGGCTGGTTCTGCGCGGTCCGCGCCCGGCGGCGGGGTTCGCGGGCCTGCGCGCTGCGACTGAACGGCGCGCAGAGCGCGAGACGCGGCCGGACAGGCTTGCGGGCCTGGAACGGGCGCTCGAACTCGTCACCCAACTGGAGGCGCTCTTCGAACCGCTCGTGGCGGCCATGGAACACCGCACATCGCCCGTCGCCGATATCCTCGCGGCACAAGTGGGCGTCGCGCAGGCCCTGGCGGGCAGCGACGCCCAGTCCGGGGTGCAGCGGCTGTGGGCCGGCGATGCCGGGGAGGCGCTGGCGAACTTCGTCTCCGAACTGGCTGAGGCCGTCGGCGCGCTGGGCCCGATCGAGCCCATACGTTTCGGCGCGTTGTTCGATGCCCTTCTGGCAGGCCGCGTCGTCCGGCCGCGCTACGGCACGCATCCCCGGCTCGCCATCCTGGGGCCGCTCGAGGCGCGGCTGCAGCGCTTCGACGTGACGGTCCTGGGCGGCATGAACGAGGGAACCTGGCCTGCCGACGCCGACGTGGATCCGTGGATGGGGCGCGGTATGCGAAGCGATTTCGGCCTGCCGTCCCCCGAACGGCGGATCGGCCTTGCCGCCCACGATTTTGCCCAGGCCTTCTGCGCACCCACGGTGGTCCTGTCGCGCGCGGAGCGGGTGGATGGTGCCCCGGCCATGCCGTCGCGCTGGCTCACGCGGCTCGATGTGGCGTCGAAGGCGCTGGGTGTGGCGGGGGGCGACGCGGCGCACCTGGCGGGCCGCCGCTATCTGGAATGGTGGCGCATGCTCGACGGCCCTTCCGAGCGCGACACGGCCGTGTCGGCGCGGCCGCGTCCCACGCCGCCCGTGGCCGCGCGGCCCCGGCGCCTGTCGGTCACCCAGATCGAGACATGGATGCGTGACCCCTACGCGATCTACGCAAAGGAGGTGCTCGGTCTGGACGCACTCCGCCCGCTCGACGAAAACGCGGATGCCGCGACCTACGGCACGATCGTCCACCGCGTGCTGGACCGTTTCCTGCGCGAACTCGATCCGGGCCCGCTGCCCGTGGATGCGGAGTCACGCCTTCACGCGCTGGGAATGGAGATGCTTGCGCCCTTCCGGGCGATGCCCGCCGTGTGGACATTCTGGTGGCCGCGGTTCGAGCGGATCGCCGGCTGGTTCGTTACGGCCGAGACGGCACGGCGGGACACGGTTGTTCGAACCTTCACGGAAGCGGATGGCGAGATCGTGATCGATGCACCGGGTGGTCCGTTCCGGCTCGTCGCGCGCGCCGACCGGATCGATGAGCTGGCGGGCGGCGGCAGCGCGATCATCGACTTCAAGACCGGGACGACTCCGAGGAAGAACGAGATCACGGCCGGTTTCGCACCGCAGCTGCCGCTCGAGGCGGCGATCCTGAAGGCGGGCGGCTTCGAGGGCGTTCCGGCCGCGGATGTCGGAGAACTCGCGTTCTGGCGGCTGTCGGGCGGGCGGGAGCCCGGCTCCATCCACGATGCCGCCGACGATCCCGACGCGATTGCGGATGCGGCGCTCGCCGGCCTCGAGCGGTTGGTCGCACGGTTCGATGACCCGGCGACACCCTACGAGGCCCGGCCCCGGCCCGACCGTGCACCGAAATACTCCGACTATGAGCATCTGGCGCGCGTCCGCGAATGGTCGAGTCTCGATGGCGACGACGACGGAGGCATGCCGTGAGCAGTGCGGACGTCTTCGACCGGGTTCAGCTCGAACGGGTCGTCGAGCGCCAGCGGAAGGGCGCGGACGCGCGCGCCAGTGCCTGGGTCTCGGCGTCGGCCGGGGCCGGCAAGACGCGTGTCCTGCGCGACCGTGTGCTGCGGCTTCTGCTGGCGGGGGTCGCCCCGCAACGAATCCTGTGCCTGACCTTCACCAAGGCGGCCGCGGCCGAGATGGCCCGGCGGATCAACGCCGAACTGGGCGAATGGACGGTGGCGGAGGATGCGGCGCTCGCCGAAAGACTCACCGAACTGCTCGGGGCCACGCCGACCGGGGAGGAAACGCGGCGCGCGCGCCAGCTCTTTGCCCGGGTGCTCGAGGCGCCGGGGGGCATGAAGATCATGACGATCCATGCCTTCTGCCAGTCGGTGTTGCGCCGCTTCCCGCTGGAAGCCGGGGTGGTGCCGCATTTCCAGGTGCTCGAGGATCGGGATTCCGCCGCGCTCCTGGAGGAGGCGCAGGTGCGGCTGCTGGCGGCGGCCCAGCATGACGAAGGCGATCTCGGTGCCGCCGTGGAGGCGGTGTCGTCGCGGGTGCACGAGACCCGGTTTCCCGACCTGATGAAGGAGGTTACGCGGGCACGTACCCGCTTTGCGGCCCTTCTGGGCGCGCAGGGGGGCTTCGACGGCGTCCTGGACGGGCTGTCGGCCCGCCTGGGGGTGCCGGCGGACATTCGCACCGTCGATGTGCTGGAGGCGGCATGTGCGGACACGGCCTTCGATCGCGATGGCGTGGCCCGGGCGGCTGCCGCGCTCGCCGCCGGGTCGAAAACCGCTCAAGGGTTCTCGGACCGTCTTGCCGCGTGGCTCGAATCCGGCCCCGATGTTCGCGTCGCGACGTTCGACGGTTATGCGCAGGTGTTCGTGACCGGGGACGGCACACCGCGTCAGAAGCTGCCGAACAAGGACGTGCGGGACATCGAACCCGATATCGACGAAATCCTGCTCGCGGAGGGTGAACGCCTGATCGCCGTGGGCGAACAGACACGCAAGGCGGAACTGATGGCCGCCAATGCCGGGCTGCTGCGGATCGCGGCGGAACTGGTTGTGCGCTACGAGGCGCTCAAACTCGAGCGCGGCCGGCTCGACTATGACGACCTGATCGTGCGCACGCGCGCCCTGCTGCAGGGTGACGGGGCCGCGGCCTGGGTGCTCTTCAAGCTCGATGGCGGCATCGACCACGTGCTCATCGACGAGGCCCAGGACACGAACCCGGAGCAATGGGACGTGGTGCTCGCGCTCGTGAACGAGTTCTATTTCGGCGCCGGCGCGCGCGACGAGGCGATCGAGGATGCGGGCCTGCCACCGCGCAGCGTCTTTGCCGTCGGCGACACCAAGCAGTCGATCTACAGCTTCCAGGGCGCCGATCCGTCTCGCTTCGAGATCGTCCGTGACGATCTTGCGGGCCGCGCGGATTCCGCGGAACGCGCCTGGCATGACGTCGCGCTCGACTTCTCGTTCCGGTCATCGCGTCCCGTGCTCGAAGCCGTCGATGCCGTTTTCGCCGCACCGGAGGCGGGGGCGGGTGTAGTTGTACCGGGCGGTGGGCTTCTCCATACGCCGTTGCGCTCGGGCATGGCCGGGCGGGTCGAGTTGTGGCCGCCCGTGATCGTTGAGAAGCTCGACGAACCCGAACCCTGGAAGCCGCCCGTCGAGCCCGTTTCGCGCCCCGGCGCGCAGGAGCTGCTCGCATCCCTGATCGCGGACAGGGTTGCGGGCTGGCTGGCGGATGGAGAGCGGCTCGAAAGCCTGGGCCGCGAGATGCGGGCGGGCGACATCATGGTGCTTGTGCGTCGTCGCAACGCCTTCGTCGAAAGTCTCGTGCGGGCCTTCAAGGCGCGCGGTGTGCCCGTTTCGGGCGTGGATCGGATGGTGCTCGGCGAACAGATTGCCGTGATGGACCTGCTGGCGTTGGGCGGGTTCCTGTTGCTGCCCGAGGACGACCTGACGCTCGCGACCGTTCTCAAGAGCCCCCTCGTTGGTTTCGACGAGGAGACCCTGTTCGACCTCGCGCACGGGCGGGGCGAGCGGCACCTCTGGCAGGAGCTTGGCGAGCGTCGCGGCGAGTCCCCGGTGTTTGCCGAGGCACATGCCTGGCTCTCCGACCTGCTCGCGCGGGTCGATTACGAACGGCCGTACGAGCTGTATGCGGGCCTGCTGGCGCGCGGCGGGCGCGACCGCCTCCTTGCGCGTCTCGGCCCCGAGGCGGTCGATCCGCTGGACGAGTTCATGTCCCTCGCGCTCGCCTTCGAACGCACCCATGCGCCGTCGCTCCAGGAATTCCTGCACTGGATCGCGGCGGGCGAGGCCGAGGTGAAGCGGGATCTCGATCACACGCAGGGTGCGGTGCGGATCATGACGGTCCATGGCGCCAAGGGCCTGGAGGCACCCGTGGTGTTCCTGCCCGACACGACCCGCCCGCCCAACATCCTGCCGTCGATCCTGTGGGACGAGACGCCGGGCGCGGAGGGGTTCATCTGGTTGCCCCGTGCCGGGGATGCGGACGAGACGACCGTGGCGCTGCGTGAGGCGGCTGGCGCGAAACGCGACGCCGAGTACCGAAGGCTGCTCTATGTCGCCATGACGCGGGCCGAAGAGCGGCTCTATGTCTGCGGCGCCGATGCGCCCAAGGCCGGCTCCTGGCATGCACTGGTCGAGGCCGCACTGGCCGAGCACGGGCGCGAGGCCGAGGCGCCGTTCCTTGCGGGCGCGGGCATCGAAGCACCCACGGTTCGCTATCTGTCGGCCAGCCAGAGCGGCGCTGCGCCGGCATCCGAGCCCCTCACGGCGTTTGCGCCCGATCCCCTGCCCGATTGGGCACAGCGGCCGGCGCCCGGCGAGCCCGATCCGCCGCGCCCGCTCGCACCGTCGGATCCTGGCGACGACCCGCCTGTCTCCGCCCCGTTGGGCGGAGGTGCAGATGCCGCGCGATTCCGCCGGGGTACGCTGTTGCACAGGCTGCTTCAGTGGTTACCGAACCTGCCCCCCGATTCTCGCAGCGAGGCGGCGGCACGCTTCCTCTCGCGACCGGGTTTCGAACTCGATGCCGGAGACCAGGCCGCACTTGCCCGCGAAGTGATGGCGGTTCTCGAGGCGCCGGACTTCGCGCACCTGTTCGGGTCCGACAGTGTTGCAGAGGTTGCGGTTACCGGGACGGCCGCGGCGGCGGATGGCCGAACGTTCGTGATTTCCGGCCAGATCGACCGGCTCGTGGTCGGCGACGATTCCGTCGCGATCGTCGATTACAAGTCGAACCGGCCGCCGCCCGACGATCCCGAGGCGGTCGCACCTGTCTATCTGCGCCAGATGGCGGCCTACAGGCATGTGATCCGGGAGGCCTGGCCCGGCCGAGCAGTAACCGCTTATCTCCTGTGGACCGACGCGCCGCGGCTCATGGCGCTGCCCGATTCCCTGCTCGATGGGCACGCGCCGGAGGTGCGCACGCGCGTGTGATGGCGTATTCGCAGGGCGATCCTTGACGGCGCAGGGGCGGAAACCTACGTTTTGTGCGAGCCTTCAATGCATATGGCGCCGCGGCGCGAAATGCCCGAGACAAAGGATTGAGCATGCCGTCTAAGCAAATTTCCGATGATTCGTTCGAAGCCGACGTTCTCCAGTCGGACAAGCCGGTTCTGGTGGATTTCTGGGCCGAATGGTGCGGCCCCTGCAAGCAGATCGGCCCGACCCTGGAAGAGCTCTCCGACGACAAGGACGGCGAGATCGTCGTAGCCAAGCTGAACATCGACGACAACCCGATGACCCCGTCCAAGTACGGTGTGCGCGGAATCCCGACCCTGCTTCTGTTCAAGGACGGACAGGTTGCTTCGATGAAGGTTGGTAGCCTTCCGAAGAGCCAGATTTACGACTGGGTCGATTCGGTCCTCTAGATCGCATGACAGCCATTTCGCGAAAACCCCGCCTCCGAGCGGGGTTTTTGTTTGTGTGCCCGGCGTTTATCAGGTCGCGCTGTACCGGGATTCAGACGTCTATGTGCGATCTTCAATGGGCACAGAAGTGGCCGCCGACCTGGTCCAGCCAGCGGGGCGCGGAGGTACGGTTCTCCTGTAGCGCGGCTCCGACCAGCAGGTGCGAACCCGCAATCAGGACCCGTGCCGGCCCGTCCCTCTGCGCGGTCAGATCGAGCGCTGCCGGGATGGTCGCGGCGGTGTGCGCGTCGAGGCCCGCCTGGCGGGCCGCAGTGGCGAGCGCTTCGGTCTCGCGTGCGCGGGCCTCTCCGGATATCGGCACCGCGGTCGCGCTTGCCACGAGGCCGACGAACGGCGCGAGGAAGCCATCCAGATCCTTGTCGGCGAGGACCGAGAAGATCAGGTGCAATGGCCGGCCGTCGCGGGCGGACAGTTCGCGGAAGGTTTCGGCCAGTGCGCGCGCTGCGTGCGGGTTGTGCGCGGCGTCGAGCCAGAGTTCCCACCCCTGGGGCAGCCGTTCCGCCAGGTCGCCGCGCTGTATCCATTCGGTCCGTCCGGGCCAGGTGACGTTCCGCAACCCCTGGACGATGGCATCGCGCGTGACGCCGGGAAGGTCGCACACGTCCAGGCAGGCCGCGGCGGTCGCGGCATTTGCCAGCTGATGACGTCCGAGCAACCCGGGCGGCGGCAGCGGCCAGACGGTATCTCCGCGGCGATAGGTGCCGCCTCCGTCACGGCCGGGCTCGAGGGTCCATTCCGTCCCGGCGCGCCATAGGTGCGCACCGACAACCTCCGCGGTTTCGGCGATGGCGCGTGCCGCGTCGGGGTCCTGCGGTGCGACGATGGCCGGGGTGTCCGCCTTCAGGATGCCGGCCTTCTCGTGCGCGATTGCGGTGATTGTGTTGCCCAGGAATTCCTGGTGATCGAGGCCCACCGGTGTGATCACGCTTGCTGCGGGCCGGTCGAACACGTTGGTCGCATCGTACCGGCCGCCAAGGCCGACCTCGACGATGGCGATGTCGGCCGGAGCGCGTGCCATGGCGAGGAACGCTGCGGCCGTCGTGATCTCGAACTCCGTGACGGGTTTCCCCGCGTTGGTTCGCTCGACCTCCTCGAACAGGGCCAGGAGCGCCTCGTCCGACAGGGTCTCGCCGGCCACGTGGTAGCGCTCGGCAAATCGCACCAGATGCGGTGAGGTATAGACGCTCACGGTCTTGCCGGCGATTTCCAGCGCGGCGGCGATCATCGCGACGGTCGAGCCCTTGCCGTTGGTGCCCGCTACATGGATGACGGGCGGCATGGCGCGCTGAGGGTCGCCCAGGTCGTCCAGCAGGCGATACATCCTGTCGAGCGACAGGTCGATCCGGTCCGGGTGATACTTCAGGAAGCGCGCCAGCAGGCGGTCGAGTTCCGCTGCGGCGCCATCGCCGGCGCCCTGTTGGGTCAGCGGCGCGTCATGCGCCATCGGCGTTGACCGCGGGGGGCGCCGATGCGTCGGGGGCGGGAATTGCGACGGGATCGGGCTTCGGCGCGTTCCCCTCGGTCAGGAGCGAGAGGATGCGCGCAACCGTTTCGCGCAGCTCGCCGCGCGGCACGACCAGGTCGAGCATGCCGTGCTCGTGGAGCGATTCCGCCGTCTGGAAACCCTCGGGCAGTTCCTCGCGGATCGTGTCCTGGATGACGCGCTTGCCCGCGAACCCGATATTCGCACCGGGCTCGGCGATCTGGATGTCGCCGAGCATGGCGAACGAGGCGGACACGCCGCCCGTCGTGGGGTCGCTGAGGATCACGATGTAGGGCAGGCCGGCCTCGCGTAC
>JAYPUG010000018.1:7804-13766 GCA_038133965.1 Rhodospirillaceae bacterium
TACCTGTTCCACCGCAAGGACCGTACGCGGCATCTGGACCAGGCTCAGCATGCCCTCTTGCATCCGCGCGCCGCCCGAGGCCGGGATGGCGATCAGCGCGGCGGCACCTTCGACGGCGGCGTTCGCTGCCGTGATCAGCCCCTCTCCGACGGCCTGTCCCATGGAGCCGCCCATGAAAGAGAAGTCGAACGCCGCTGCGACCACCGGGTTGCCGCCGACGGTGCCGCGCGCGACGACGATGGCCTCGCTCTCGCCGGACCGGTTCTGGGCTTCCTTCAGCCGGTCGGTGTAGCGCCGGCTGTCGCGGAACTTCAGCGGATCCGGCGCAACGCCGGGTACGGCGATCCGTTCGTACTTGCCGTCGTCGAACAGGAAGGACAGCCGGTCAGCCGCCTTGAGACGCAGGTGATGGCCGCAGGCGTGGCAAACGTGCAGGTTTTCCGCGAGTTCGCGGTGGAACAGCATCTGCTCGCAGCCCGGGCACTTGTGCCAGAGATTGTCGGGAACGTCCTTCTTGCCGACCAGCGCGCGGATCTTCGGACGGACGAATTCGTTGAGCCAGCTCACGTGGGGCGACTCCCTTCGGTCATTCCGCGGCCTTGCGGGCCGCCCCGCGCACGCCGTCGGCCAGCGCACGCGTGAAGTCGAGCACGGTGTCCACAAGGTCCGGTTTCGCACGGCCTGTATCGTCGAGATTGTCTGCGATCGTCTGGACGATGGCCGAGCCCACGACGGCCGCATCCGCGACCTCGGCGATCGCCGCGGCCTGTTCCGGCGTCTTGATGCCGAACCCGACCGCGACGGGCAGTTCAGTGTGGCGCTTGAGGCGCGCGACGGCATCATGGACGGCCGCACTGTCGGCCGACTTGGTGCCGGTGATGCCTGCGATAGCGACGTAATAGACAAAGCCCGACGTATTCGCGAGGACGGCAGGCAGGCGCGCGTCGTCGGTCGTCGGTGTGGCGAGCCGGACGAAGTGCATGCCCGCCTCGAGCGCGGGCAGGCAGAGCTCGTCGTCTTCCTCGGGCGGCAGATCTACGACAATCAGACCGTCCACGCCGGCCGCACGCGCGTCCGCGAGAAACTTTTCGACGCCGTAGATGTAGAAGGGGTTGTAGTAGCCCATGAGGATGATGGGGGTCTCGTCATCCCCGGCGCGGAACTCGCGCACCATGTCGAGGGTCCGGCTCACCCGTGCACCGCCCGCCTTGGCGCGCAGGCCTGCGGCCTGGATCGCCGGACCGTCGGCCATCGGGTCGGAGTACATGACGCCCAGTTCGATGATGTCCGCGCCCGCCGCGGGCAGGCCCTTGAGCAGGGCGAGGCTGGTCTCGACGTCGGGGTCGGCGGCCATGATGAAGGGCACGAAGGCCGCGCGGCCCTCGGCGGCCAGCGCGGCGAAGCGCGCCTCGATCCGTCCGCTCGTCTCGCCCCGGCTCAAAGCTCGACCCCCAGCGCCTCGGCGACGGTGAAGACGTCCTTGTCGCCGCGTCCGCACATGTTCATCACCAGCAGGTGGTCGGACGGCAGGTCCGGCGCGATCTTCGAGATGTGGGCGAGCGCGTGGGACGGCTCCAGCGCCGGGATGATGCCTTCGAGCCGCGTGCAGAGCTGGAAGGCCTCCAGCGCCTCGGCGTCGGTGACAGGCACATACTCGACCCGTCCGCTGTCCTTGAGCCATGCGTGTTCGGGGCCGACGCCGGGATAGTCGAGGCCGGCCGAGATCGAGTGGGCGTCGAGGATCTGCCCGTCGTCGTCCTGCAGCAGGTAGGTGCGGTTGCCGTGCAGTACCCCGGGCGACCCGCCGCCCATGGAAGCCGCATGTTCGCCCGTCTCTATGCCGTGGCCCGCCGCCTCGACGCCGATGATCCGGACGTCCGTGTCGTCCAGGAAGGGATAGAACAGGCCCATCGCGTTCGACCCGCCGCCGATGGCGGCGATCAGTGAATCGGGAAGCCGGCCTTCGGCGGCCATCATCTGTTCACGTGTCTCATTGCCGATAACCGCCTGGAAGTCGCGCACCATCGCGGGGTAGGGGTGCGGCCCTGCCACCGTGCCGATCAGGTAGTAGGTGTCATCGACATTGGCGACCCAGTCGCGCAACGCCTCGTTCATGGCGTCCTTCAGGGTCGCGGTGCCGCTGGTCACGGGCACCACCTCGGCGCCCAGAAGCTTCATGCGGAACACGTTGGGCGCCTGGCGCGCAATGTCGGTTGCGCCCATATAGACCACGCATTTGAGCCCGAAGCGTGCACACACGGTGGCTGTCGCCACGCCATGCTGGCCGGCACCCGTCTCGGCGATGATCCGCTGCTTGCCCATGCGGCGCGCAAGCAGGATCTGGCCCATGCAGTTGTTGATCTTGTGCGCGCCCGTGTGATTCAGCTCGTCGCGCTTGAAATAGATCTTTGCGCCGCCGAGATGCTCCGTCAGCCGTTCGGCGAAGTAGAGCGGGCTCGGCCGGCCGACATAGTGCGCCAGGTAGTCGTCGAGTTCGGCCTGGAACGCCGGATCGGCCTGGGCCGCGTCATACGCGCGCTCGACCTCGAGAATCAGCGGCATCAGGGTCTCGGCGACGTATCGGCCGCCATAGATCCCGAAATGCCCGAACTCGTCGGGGCCCTCGCGATAGGTGTTGGGTTCCGCGCTCATGGTGTTACGCCGTCGTTATACACAAGCGCCTGCATGCTCAACAGGCAAAGGATCAAAGCTTTCCGACCTCTTCGAGGAAGCGGGCGATGCGGGCGGGGTCCTTCCGTCCGGGCGCCGACTCCACGCCCGAGGACACATCCACCACCGCCGCGCCCGAAGCGCGCACCGCGGCCCCCACGTTTCCGGGTTCGAGCCCGCCTGCAAGCATCCACGGCACGGGCCAGTCGGCCCCGGAAAGCAGGTCCCAGTCAAAGGCGAGGGCATTTCCGCCGGGAAGCGCGTCCGCCATTTCCTTGGGCGCCTTGGCGTCGAACATCAGCCAGTCCACCGCCCCCTCGTAGGCGCGGGCCGCGGCGATGTCGTCGGCATCGGCCACCTTGATTGCCTTCATCACCGGCAGGCCGGTGCTCTCGCGAATGTCGCGGCAGCGCGCCGGACTTTCGTTTCCGTGGAGCTGCAGCATGTCGAGCGGAACCACCGCCAGGACCTCGTCGAGCAGCGCGTCGTCGGGATCGACGAACAGGCCGACCTTGACGATGCCGTCGGGCACCAGTTCGGCAAGCCCGGCCGCCGTTGCGGGATCAAGTGCGCGCGGGCTCGGCGGATAGAAGACGAGCCCGACGAAACGGGCGCCACCCGCGATCGCGCTGCGCATCGCGCCGGCATCGTTGATGCCGCAGATCTTGGCGAGGACCGCCATCGTCAGGGACCGAGTTCGTCCGCGATCCGTGCCGCCGCCGCTGCGGGGTCGTCCGCACCGGTGATGGGACGGCCGATCACCAGGACATCGGCGCCCCGGTCACGGGCCTGGGCCGGTGTGGTGATTCGCTTCTGATCGCCCGTGGCCGCCCAGTCGGGCCGGATGCCCGGGACCACGAGCTTGAAGTCGCTGCTGCACGCCGCGCGCAGGGGCGTGATCTCGGCCGGCGAACAGACCACCCCGTCGAGGCCGTGGGCCTCGGCAAGCCGCGCCAGCCGTACGACCTGATCTTCCGCCGGTCCGGCCTGCCCGACGGCGTCGAGGTCCGTGTCGTCGAGGCTCGTGAGCACGGTGACGGCGATGATCAGCGGCCGGGAATCGCCGTCCGCGGCCTCGGCTGCCGCGCGCGCGGCAGCCAGCATGGCCGGCCCGCCCGCGGCGTGGACATTGACGATGGCCGCACCCACCCCGGCGCCCGCGCGCACCGCGCCCGCCACCGTGTTGGGGATGTCGTGGAACTTCAGGTCGAGAAACACCGGCAGGCCGAGATCGACGATGCGGGCGACCCCCTCGGCTCCGTTGGCGGAAAAGAATTCGAGGCCGACCTTCACGCCGCCCACATGGCCGCGCACGGCGGATGCCCATGCGTGTGCCTGGGCAGGGTCGGGCGTATCGAGCGCCACGAACACGGGGTTCTCGGGAAGTGCGGGGCGGTCTGTCATCGTGCGCCGCTTCTAGCAGAGGCGGCGGCGCGCGGGAATATCGGACTGCTACGCAAGCGTCTCGATGCCGTCGCGCACACGCAGCACCTCGGTGAGTGCGAGGAACAGGTGATACAGGCTCGACGCCGGTGCGCTTTCGGCAAAGCCGCGCCCGCCGCGGTCGAGGTGGTCCTGCCAGTTGCCGTGGCCGACGGCGAGATACAGGCCGAACAGGCGGTCGAGCAGGGTGTCGAGACGCGCTTCCGCGTTCGCGTCGCCGCCGCGCTCGATCTGCACAAGCTGGGCCTTGATCGCCTCGGTCTGGACCCACAGGCGCTTGTTCTCGTCCAGCGACGCGCCGTGACCGAGGCGGGGATCCTCGCCGCGCCGCAGGATCGAATCGTAGGCGAGGCCGGTGGCCGGTCCCGGCGCATGGTCGGTCCCGTGGTCCTCGGCGAACCGGTAGAGCGCGGCCGCTTCGCCGGCCGTTGGATCGCCGCTGGCATGGCCGTACCGGTCGAGCAGCCACACCCATTCGAAGTGGTGCCCGGGCTCGACCGTCTGTCCCGCGGTACCGGGCGCGGGCGACCAGTCCGCACCGAAGAACTCGCCGAGTGTTCCGGTGTCGGCATCGAAGAAATGCTCCCGGAACAGGGAAACGATCGCGCGGGCGCGCTCCAGCCAGGCCGTGTCGCCCGTCGCTTCGTGTACGGCGAGCAGCGCCTCCAGCAGGTGCATGTGGGGATTCTGGCGGCGCGGCAGGTCGCGGGCCGGATTCTCGAAATAGCCGCCATGGGTGGGGTCGGCGAGCGTGTCGTCGAGGAAACCGGCGATCCGTGCCGCCCAGTCGAGCGCCCCGGCATCGCCGCTCGCTCGGTGATACCAGGCGCAGGCCAGGAGTGCGAAGGCCTGTTCGTAGGCCTCGACTCTCCTGTCGGCCGGCGTGCCGTTGCGCGCGGCCGAGAAGACGAACCCGCCGCCCTCGGCGTTCCAGTAGTTCCCGGTCATGAATGCGAAGCCTGCCGTGGCGGCTTCCAGCGCCGAAGGCCCGCCTGCGGGCGGTGTCCAGCCGAGCAGGTGGGCATGGCTGTACACGTATGTCTGGCGCGCTTGGACGCGCAGTCTCTTGTCGCGGTCGTGGAGCGGTCGCCCGTCGAGGGTCAGCGCTTCGGTAAAACCGCCCGCCGAACTGTCGAGACCGGCATGCGACCAGAGGGGCAGGGCCTCGTGCGCGAGCCACGCGAGGATTCGGTCCGCCGTTACGGTCATGCTGCTGCCCCGTCGAGGAGGAGTTCCGCTGCGGCCAAATCCTCGATCGCCGTCCCCACGGACTTGAAGAGGGTGATCTCTCTCTCGGATGTTCGGCCCGGATGGCGTCCGGCGCACAGTTCGAACAGGTCGGCGGCGATGCCGTCTTCGGAGAGCGCACCCGATGCGACGGCCTGGACGATGTCTCCGGCCTCGCGGCATGCACCGTCACGTGTGTCCACGAAAACGGTGGCACGACGGATCGCATCGTCGTCGGCTTCGCGCATGTCGGGGCGAAACCCGCCCACGAGATCGACATGGGTGCCAGGCGAAAGCCACGTGCCCCGGAACACGGGATCGTGCGCCGTCGTGGCGCAACAGACGATGTCGGCCGCGCGGATCGAGGGTTCGGGGTCCTGGACGGCGGCAACCTCGAACCGGGCATCGGCGAAGGCCTGGCAGACGGCTTCGGCCCGTGCCGGGTCGCGCCCCCACACCTCGACCCGAGCAATCGGGCGGACGGCGGCGTGGGCCGCGATCAGTTCGGGCGCGAGCCGGCCGGTGCCGATGACGAGCAGTCGCGCGGCGTCGTTGCGCGCAAGAAAGGTGGCGGCCAGCGCCGAAGCGGCGGCCGTGCGCCGCGCGGTGAGGGCCGGTCCGT
>JAYPUG010000019.1:0-13715 GCA_038133965.1 Rhodospirillaceae bacterium
ACCGGTGTGCCCGGTGTCGGCGACGACGATCGCGTCCTCGGGCAGATGGTCCGACAGCTCCTTGCAGATGCGCTCGGGCCGCATCGGAACGGCATCGGACGTCAGCAGCTCGTTGTACTTGTCGCGCCAGCTCTTGTCCGCGGCCGCCGCCTGCTCGACCCAGGCCTTGCGCTTGCCTGCTGATTCCGCGTTCGTCTGGGCCAGCATGCGCGACACTGCGACCTTCACGTCGGCATGCACCGCCGCCTTGAGCGGATAGTTGCGGCCCAGTTCCTCCGGCTCGATGTCGATTTGCACCGCCGGAGTGCCGATCGGCGGCACGGCCCAGAAATGGGTGGTCATGCCGCCGGTCGTCGTGCCGATGAAGACCACAAGGTCCGCCTGGCCGACGATCAGGTTGGCGCTCTCGCGCGAATAGGTGCCGACCACACCGACCGACAGGGGGTGCGTGCCGGGGATCGTGTCCTTGCCGTTGAGCGACGTCGCGACCGGAATGTTCAGCCGTTCGGCCAGCGCGACGACCTCGGCCGCGGCGCCCGAGGCGCGCACGCCGCCGCCGGCGACGATCACCGGCCTCTCGGCCGCCTCGATCGCGGCCAGCACATCGCGCACCGCCTCGTCCGACGGTTCGGGGCGATACGGCGGCAGGGATGCGAAGGCCTCCTCGACGAGCGCCTCCATGTCGGCCTCTTCGGCATCGATCTGTGCCTCGTTGCCACGGAACTGCAGGTGCACCGGGCCGGGCGTGCCGGACGTGGCGCTGCGAAAGGCCTGACGCACCATGTCGGGGAAACGGGAAACGTCATCGACGGTGGCGTTGAACTTGGTCACCGGCTCGAAGGCGGGCATGTCGTCCACCTCCTGATAGACCCCGCGGAACTTCGTCTTGGGGTCGCGGCCGCCGGTCATGGCGACCACGGGCGCCTTCGCAAGCCACGCGTCACGCAGGCCGGCGGCGAGGTTCAACGCACCGATCACCTGCGCCATGCACACGCCGGGCCTGCCCGTCGCGCGGGCGTAGCCGTCCGCCATGTAGGCCGCGGTAGCTTCGGAATGCACGTGCAACCGTTTGATATCAGTACGCTTTTCAAGCTCGACCATCGTCGTGCGAAGCACGGCCGGTACCTGGAAAATGTGGGTGACGCCGTACCCCTTGAGCAGGTCGGCCATGACCTGCGCGCCCGTCATCTTCGCCATGTCTTCTATCTCCCCCTGGAGGCTTGCTTCGGCCCTCGAACGGAACCGTTTTTCGAATTCGATTGTCCTGTAATACCCGCTTGGAAAGAGCCGGACAATGCACCGCAATCAGTTGCCGAGGCCCAGCTCCGCGCGCACGATCTGCGTACCCTCGACCATCGCCTTGAGCTTGCCCAGCGCGGACTCGCGCGACAGGTACTTCATGCCGCAATCGGGTGCGACGATCATCCGCTCGGGTGGCAGGTGCCGCAGCGCCGCACGAATGCGATCCGCAACCTGTTCCGGCGTCTCGACGGCTTCGCTCTCCATGCCGATGACGCCGACAAGGACGGATTTGGACGGAAGGGTCTCCAGGATCGCCGTGTCGAGCCCGGGCTGAGCCGCCTCGATGGAGATCTGGTCGGCATCGACCGCATCGAGTTCGGGCAGGAAGGAATAGCCGTCCGGCTTGTTCTTCACGGCGTTGGCATATCCGAAGCACATATGGATGGCGGTCGTGCCCGCGACCCCGTCGAGCGCCCGGTTGATCGCCGCCACGGCAAACTCCCCGGCCTGTTCCGGGCGCGCCTGCATCCACGGTTCGTCCAGCTGGACGATGTCGGCGCCCGCGGCGAACAGGTCCTTTACCTCGGCATTCACCGCATCGGCATAGGCCATCGCAGCCGCTTCGGCGCTGTCGTAATGTTCGTTCACTGCCTGCATGGTCATGGTGAACGGCCCCGGCACGGTCATCTTGACGACCCGGTCCGTGTTCGCCCGCAGGTATTCGGTGTCGCGCACCTGGACCGGCTCGCGCCGGCGGATCGGGCCGGTAATGCGCGGGACCCAAGTCTTGCCGCCCATCCGGTTCGTGACCTGGCCGGGATTGTCGATGTCCACACCGTCGAGCGCCGTCGCAAAGCGGTTGGAATAGCTCTCCCGCCGCGCCTCGCCGTCGGTGATGACGTCGAGACCGGCCGATTCCATGTCCCGGATCGCCTCGAGGGTCGCCTTGTCCTGGGCGTCCTCGAGTTCGGCGCCCGCGTAGCGCCAGATTTCTCGCGCGCGCACCCGCGGCGGGCCCTGTGTCAGCAGCTTCTGACGGTCGATCAGCCAGTCGGGCTGGGGATAGCTGCCCACGACCGAGGTTGCGAGCGGACGGAGTTCGATCTTGCGCCCGACCATGGTGCGCCCGCCGCTACTTCACGAAATGGGCGTCGTGGCGGGCGTTCGCGTCGGCAAGGCGTTCCATCATCTCCTCACCGAACCCGCTCCCGCCCTTGCCCATCTCGTCGATCTCGCGGAAATAGCGGTCCTGCCCGCCCGGCAGGCTCCAGTCGAGCATCCTGGCCGGCCTGTCGGTGATGTTGCGGAACGTGTGGACCGTATTCGGGGGCACGAAACCCATATCGCCCGGCTCGAGGATCGTGGTCTCGCCCGCGACCGTCATCTCGTAGCGCCCCTCCACGACGAAGAAGTACTCCGACTGTGCGGCGTGATAGTGCGGCGGCGGTCCCTCGCCGGGCCCGTGCATCACGAGGAGCGCCGAGAAGGCGCCGCCCGTGTCCTCCGTCCGCATCATGATGCGTGCGGGCGTCCCGAACGGCCGGATTTCCTCGGCATCGGCAAAGCGCGTGACCCGGTGACGGAGTTTCTCGCCCCCTTCGGAACCGGCCATGTCCGCTCCTTTTCGCCGTCTCCTATTCGGTGACGGCGATCTGTTTGCGATCCTTCCAGATGAGGAAGAACATCACCAGCGTCGCCACGGCGCCCACCGCGTAGAGCTCGA
Source organism: Rhodospirillaceae bacterium (assembly GCA_038133965.1). GTDB lineage: Bacteria > Pseudomonadota > Alphaproteobacteria > UBA6615 > UBA6615 > JAYPUG01. Next base: position 2,966 of record JAYPUG010000019.1, read on the forward strand.
GCAGCAGCTCGCCCTGGATTCCGAAGAACGCGCCGATGATCGCACCCGATGGAATCAGCAGCGTGAACGACGCCAGGCCCGCGATGGGGCGCATCAATCCGCCCGTACCGAAGCCTTCGAGGAAGACCGCCCAGGCGATCACACCGAAGATACAGGCCGCCGTCGTGATCGCGATGTCGAGGGTCGAGCCGTCGAGCAGCAGCGGCGTGTACACGAACAGGAACGGCATGATCAGGATCGTCGAGGCCATCTTGAAGGCCTGGTTGCCCGTCGTGACGGGGTCCGATTGCGATATCGAACTCGCCGCGAAGGCCGCCAGGGCGACCGGCGGCGTCACCGCGCTGACCACGGCCACCCAGTAGCTGATCATGTGCGCCGCAAGGCTGGGAACGCCCAGATCGACGAGCGCGCCCACTGCAAAGATCGCCAGCAGCACGTAGCTCGCGACGATCGGCAGGCCCATACCGATGATGTAGCCCGCGACGATGACCAGCAGGATCGTGATCGGCAGGATGCCGCCGCTCGCTTCCACGAGAAGCGAGGCGACACGGCCCGGCAGGTCGGACTTGGTCGCCGCGGAAAGCAGGATGCCGAGAACGCCGGCGATGCAGCTCACCACCAGCGTATTGCGCGCACCCGCCTCGAGCGAGACCCAGATCGTTCGAACCAGTTCGACGACAACGTCACGCACGTTGTGCATCGTCGATACGCCCTCATGCACACCGATCAGGTTCTCCTGCGCGGCGAGCGCAGCTTCCATGCGTGCCGCAACCTCCTCGTCACGACCGTAGATCATGACCTCGCCGAACTTCAGGACCAGGAAGGTGAAGACGACCCAGAAGAAGGCGTCACCGAACTGGATGCCGACATAGTCCTCCACGAACCAGAGGAACGGCGCACCGATCTGGGCCCCGAAGAAATAGACAAGGACACCCACCAGAACGGAGATCGGCAGGAAGTACTTCCAGGTTTCTTGCCGGACACGGGTCGGGATGGAATCGAGAAGGTCGATCGTCTTCAGCATGATGATGAGGACGATCGTCTTGGCCGCCGCCAGGAACGGCGAATCGCCGACGACGAGGAAGAAGACCATCATCGGAATCGGCAGCAGAAGATGCAGCTTCGGGATGATCTCCATCCACCGCGGCAGCTCGCTTTCCGGCACACCATGCAGCTTGTCGCGCAGTGCGCGGAAATAAACGATCAGGCCGACAGACAGGTAGTAGAGGATCGCCGGAATGACCGCGATCTTGACGATGTCGAAGTAGCTCGTCTCGGTCAGCTCGGCGAGCAGGAAGGCACCAGCGCCCATAATCGGCGGCATGTAGGCACCGCCGGGGGGGGGGGGGGGCGGGCCGCCCCCCCCGCGGGGCGTGCTGGAGGGCCCCCGCGCCCCTAAGGGGCGGCTTGTTGGCACCGCGGGGGGGGGCGGCGGCCGCGACGCCACCGGCGAAGGCGGGCCGATAGCCCACGCGCTTCATGAGCGGGATGGTCAGCGTACCCGTGGTCATGACGTTGGCCACGCCCGAGCCCGAGATCATGCCGAACAGGCCGGAGCTGATCACGGCCGCCAGGCCGGGGCCACCCGTCCTTGCGCCGGTCAGCCGGTACGCGGTGTTGATGATGACAGCACCCAACCCCGTTTTCTCGAGGAACGCGCCGAGGATGACGAAGATCACGATAAACGTCGCGAAGACGTTCGTGATCAGGCCGAACATGCCCTCCGTCGAGGCGATCAGGAAGTCCATCACCTCCTCGGCCTGGTAGCCGGGATGCTGCAGCAGCCCCGGCATGGCCCGGGCAATGTCCTCGAAGGAGTAGATGAAGAACAGGAAGCCGAGCAGCGGGATCAGCGGCCCGACAATGCGGCGCGCGATCTCGAAACTGCCGGAAACCAGCATGACGGAATAGATGAACAGCAACGCCGGGATCGGCCGTCCCGTGGCGATACGGAGTTCCTGGACGTTATCGACCCACCAGAGCACGCCGAGCACCATGCAGGCGATGAAGGCGATGTCCGAGATGGTGAAGCCGTCACCCTTCTTTTCTCGGTATCCCTCGAACAGATAGACGAGGACACCGCCGGCGGCGCCGAGCCAGCCGATCATCATCACGCCGTCGTCGAAATAGCGGAACCACTGCTTGGGGTGGTCGCCGATCTGGTAGTCGATCCAGATGGCGATCGCCGCGCCGAGCATGGCGAGGTTCACAACGCTGAACATCTCGTCGAGAAGAATGGGCTTTTCGCGGAACGAACGCTGTCGGTTCTTGAACGCCAGGAGTGACATCACACCGACGCCCATGACGAAGGTGCCGCGGAAGACCTCCTCGACCGGCGGGCCGAAGAAGGAGATGTGAATGAAGAAGTAGGCGTAGGCGACGGCCACGACCGAGAAGAAGACGCGGACAATGCGCGAGAGGCCGCGCGGAGGCGTCATCTCGTCGGCGATGATCCCGATCCGGGTGAGAACGGTAAGAGTGCTCATGGGCCTGGCCTAGTTCTTGAGATTCGTATTGCGCACGGAGCGCACGCTTGAGCGAAAGCGGACAAGGCGCGAAGAAGGAATACCTCTTCGCGCCTTGCCACAAACGACCAACAATGTCGTCAGGTCTGGGTTCCGATTAGAACGCCTTCACCGAGTCGGCAGCGACGTCGAAGCCGCGGCCCTTCCAGTATTCGGCAGCAGCCGGGTGAACCGGAATGCCGAGCGACTGGAGGTTCGTGAAGTCGCCGTTCAGCGTCTTCCAGTAACCCGCAACAGCGACCAGCTTCTTCAGGTTCTCCGGATCGGCAACGACCTCGAGCATCGCCTTGATGGCGTCATCCGACATCGTCTTGTAGGCGAGCCAGTACACGTCATAGGCGATCGACTTCGCCGGCTCAGTCATACCCTTCACGTCCGGCTGCACGGGGATCGTGACCGCGGCGTAGAACGGGTTCGACTTGATCACGGCAGCCTGCTCTTCATCGGTCAGGCCGATGTAGCGCACGGGCTTGGTGATCGAGAGCTGGGTCAGCGCCGGGATGGTGAACGGCGCACCGGCCGAGCAGTACACGTCGATCTGACGATCGCCCAGCGCACGCGCGGAGTCGGAGAAGCCGAGGTTACGCACATCGATCTTGTCGATGATGCCCGCACCTTCCATGATGTTGCGGCAGTTGACGTTCGAGCCCGAGCCCTTGTTCAGCAGGTTCACCTTCTTGCCGATCATGTCCGAGTAGGACTTGATCGGGCTGTCGGCGAGCACCGCGATGATCTGCGACTGCTTGCGGACGTTCGCGATGATGCGGAAGTCCTTCAGCTCGCCGTCTTCCTTGAACAGGCCCACGCCGTTCCAGGCCTGATAGACCTGACCTACATGCCCCCAGGCGGTGTCGAACTTGCCGTAGCCGACGCGACGGACGTTGTCGACCGAGCCGTTCGACGGCGAATAGACGAACTCGAAGTCCTTGCCGATTTCCTCGTTGAGGAGCTGGGCGCCGGCGCTCACCGACGGATGCCAGCCACCACCGGCGGGACCGCCACCGATGCGATACTGCTCGGCGGCCTGGGCTGCCGATGCGAGCGCAACGGCGCTGGCGGCAGCAATAAGTGTGGATACGAACTTCATGGATCCCTCCCTGAATCATGAATCCGGTTGGATGGCCTTACTGGCCGACAAAGCCCGCATCGGGAGGCAAGCCCCGACACCGGAATTTGAGGCGTGAACGATGGCAGTGCGTTAATCGAATATCAAGGGTATTTGTCCCGACAAATCGAAGATTTGATCTCACGCGAAAGTTGCCATGCACACCCTGCATTTGCACCGGACGGCCGCGAGCCGATAGTTTCCGCGCAACGAGAACCCAATGTTTTGACCATCGGATCGAGCGTGAAGCCATGATCGAGATCATTCGCGACGAAATCTCCAGCCCAGACACCTGGGTCGGCCCGGACATCCAGAACGATCCGCGCTGGCTCTACGAGCTTTCCCCGGACGAGATCGCCGAGATCGACGCCGCGCTCCAGACCGCAAAGACCGCTGGCGCCGGGATTCCGTTCACGGCGGACCTCTTCCCACTCCCCGGTTTTGCCGCCCGCCTCGACGAACTTGTCGGGCGCGTGTCCGACGGTCTCGGGGTGATCCTGATCCGCGGCGTGCCGCGCGAGCGCTACACCAACGAGGAGTGCGCGCTCATCTATTGGGGTATCGGCGCGCATATCGGCCGGCCCGTTTCGCAGAACTCGCGCGGACACCTCCTCGGCCAGGTCACCGACGAGGGCAAGACGCTCGACGACCCCGACGCGCGCGGCTACCAGACCCGCAACCGGCTGGACTTCCATTGCGACCAGCTGCCCGTCGATTTGCTGGGGCTTTTCTGCCTGCGCAAGTCGAAGTCGGGCGGCGCCAGCTATCTGGTCAGCGCGCCGGCCGTGCACAACACGATGCGCGCGGAACGTCCCGACCTGCTCGACGTGCTCTACGAGCCCTTCCACATCGACTGGCGCGGCGACCATCCCGATGGCGAACAGCCCTGGTACGACTGCCCGATGTTCAGCGCCCACAAGGGCCGGATGGCCGCGCGGATCACCAGCCGCGAGTTCATGGAATCGGTGACGCGCTACGGAAACGAACTGGCGCTGTCCGACCGGCAGCGCGAGGCGCTCGATGTCCTGCAAGAAATTGCCAACCGCGAGGAACTGCGCCTCCAGATGCACTTCCAGGAAGGCGACATGCAGTTCATCAACAATCACACGATCCTGCATGCGCGCGAGGCCTATGAGGACTACGACGAGCCCGAGCGCAAGCGCCGCCTGATGCGCATGTGGATCGCGCTCGAGGACGGGCGACGTCGCGAACTTGCGCCCCTGCTGGCCGAACGCGATGCTCTGGTGCGCAACGGCGGCATTCCGAAGCAGGCGAAGGCGGCGTAGTCAGCCGGGTTCACGCCTCGTAGTTGCAAATGTTGTAGCCCGGCTCCTGGCACCTCTCGACAAACGCCAGCGCGCGCACGACCGACACCTCGTCCAGGTACCGGCCGACGGCCTGGAGCCCCACCGGCATTCCGTCGGACGCAATCCCCGCACACACCGACCCGGCCGGCTGCCCCGTCAGGTTGAAGGGATAGGTGTAATAGACCCATGAGACGAGGTTCCGGTCTTCGTATCCCGGCGGAACGTTGACGCCAACATCGACCGAGGACACCGGCAGGACGGGCGAGATCAGCACGTCATAGTCGGCGAACAGGTTCGCCATCCGCTCGCGCAGCTCGTAGCGCTCGAACACCTTCGTGTAGTAGTCGCGCATCTCCTGGCCGAGCGCCGGCTCCAGAATGTCGGCCACGGCCGGGTCCAGGATGTCGCGCTGGTTCTCCAGGACCGCACGCAGCTTGATGCCCACCCCGGCATAGAACTCGGCCGTCCACAGGTCGCCCGGATCGCCCTCGAAGACGTCCTCGACCAGTTCGACGGTCGCGCCCGCATCCTCGAAGCGCTTCACCGCCGCCTCGACGATGCCGACCACCTCCGGATCGGGCCGGGCATAGCCGAGGGTCGGGCTCCACGTGACGCGCATGCCCTCGACCCCCCGGTCGCAGGCCGCCCGCACGTCGGGCACCGGGCCCGCAATGCCGAACGGGTCGCGCGGGTCGTAGCCGGCGATCGCCGAGAACAGCAGCGCCGCATCGCCGACCGAGCGCGCCATCGGCCCGACATGGGCCAGGGTCGGCGTCGCGGTGGTCGGCCAGACCGGCACCCGCGCGAAGCTGCCCTTGATTCCGGCGAGGCCGGTCAGCGAACACGGTATGCGCACCGAGCCGCCGCCGTCCGTGCCGAGCCCGAAGGGCGTCACGCCCGCGGCAATCGAGGCGCCGGCCCCGGCGCTGGATCCGCCCGGGGTCTTGCCCGTGTTCCAGGGGTTGCGGGTGATCCCGGTCAGCGGCGAATCCCCGACGGGCTTGCAGCCGAACTCGCTGGTCGTCGTCTTGCCGATGACGATGGCACCCGCCGCGCGCGCGCGTTCGACCGCGGGCGAGTCAGCCGGGGCGACGTTCTCGGCCATGACCTTCGAGCCGAAAGCGAACCGTTCGCCGCCCACCGCCATCATGTCCTTCACCGACATGGGGATGCCATGCAACGCGCCCAGCGGATCGCCCGCCATCACCGCATCCTCGGCGGCCTGCGCGTCTGCCAACGCACGCTCCGAATACACCTCGAAGAACGCGTTGAGCGTCGGCTGCGTTTCCTCCGCGCGTTCCAGCGCGCGCCGGGTCAGTGCGACCGGCGAGATGTCCCGCCGCGCCACCCGCAGGCGCATCTCGGCGGCGCTCATATAGTCGAACTCGTGCGCCATCGGACGCCTCCCGTTTCTCAGTCGCCCACGATCGCGAAGGCGCGGATCGGCGAGCCCGACCCACCCTTGAACTTCAGCGGCACGCCGAAGAAGTCGAACTCTCCGAGCCCGATCAGCGATTCCAGATTCACCAGCCACTCCATGTGGCTGATGCCGAGCTCGCGGCAGATGCGGTGCTGGGCGAAGAGGCTGTCCGACGGCTTGTCCGTGGACGGCCCCTCGACGCCGTGCAGGCGCGAGCCGCGGTCGTACATCCATTGCGTCGCCGCGACCGTGATGCCGGCGTTGGACAGCACGACCTCGCGGTTGGGGTAGTGGCGCGCGTGCAGGCCCGTGCACAGAAGGATGATGTGCCCGTCTACCTTCACGCCCGATTCCTCTTCGGCCTTCTCCATGTCGGCCACGTCGATGTCGCCAAGGTCTCCCACGTGGCGCATGTCGAAGCACACGCCCTTTCCGAAGAAGCGGTCGATGGGCATCTCGTCGATCGACGCGCCGTCCGGATCGAAGTGGCGAAGCGCATCCACGTGGGTGCCCACATGATCGAGGGTCGATATGAAGTTCGTCTGGAAGGTGATCGGGTCGTCCGGCGTGCCCAGCTTCAGCGCCCTGGTGTTCTCGTGGGTCATCGCCTTCAGATAGACCGGGCTCTGGAAGAGTTTGTGGGACGGCATGTTGTCCTCGATGTCGAGGCTCAGATCGATGATGCGGCGTGCCATGGTGGCGGACCTCCTCCCCTTGTTGTCCCGCAGCGTGCGGGATTGGGCACATTATAAGGCAGCGGCGGCGGAACCGGCAGACACACAAATTTTCAATCGAAGTGCAGCGCCGCTATCATGCGCAGACCGCGCGAACCCGCCCCTGAAGCGACATGCGAACCATCTTTCTCCACATCGGGATGCACAAGACGGGAACGACGTCGATCCAAAGAGCCTTCGACGGCTATGACGACGGAACGACGAAGTATGCGGACCTGGGGTACGAGAACCACTCGCTCGCCTTCTACACCGCGTTCTCTGGCATGCATCAAATCTACGGTCTGTGGCAGGACCAGGGACTGGGCCCGGAGGAAATCGAGGCCCGAAAGGACGAGTTCACGCGCCTGATCGTGGCGGTTCTGGAGGCCGATCCCGAAAAGAACCTCATCTTCTCGGGCGAGGACATCTCGGGCTTTCCGCAAAGCGGTGTCACGGCCCTTCGAGGCGTCCTCCGCCGCTACGCCGACCGCATCACGGTGATCGCCTACCTGCGCGACCCGCTGTCCTTTGTCGCCAGCTCGATCCAGGAAGCGATCCTTCGCGGCGCCCGCGACAGCGCCTTCGACATCCACGGATACGAAATAAGACTGCAGATGTTCATCGATGCGTTCGGGGAAAGGAACGTCATCCTTCGCAGTCACGCCCGCGAGAAGTTGCACGACGGAGATGTTGTTGCGGACTTCGCACACCAGCTCGGTCTCCGGACACCTGACACCATGCCCGCCGCCAACCGGCGACTTTCTCTCGATGCCACTCGGACCCTGTACCTGTTGAACAAGTTCGTCGGGAGCAAAGGCGAGAATCCGCGCATGGCGGAGGCCAAGGCGAAGTGCATATGTGTGCTGGAGGACCTGCTGCCGGGCAGGTTCCTGGTCCCCGGCTTCCTCGTTGCGAACCTTATCGATCCACGCGACATCGAATGGCTCGCCGAGAACACGGATGTCGATGTCTCCGAATGGCCGTCGAGCGTACCCGGCGGAACAGCGGAATCCATCGCGCAACAACTCGACGACTATCTGAGCCGGATCTCCGACTACTCGATCGAGCGCATCGCGGATGCCCTGGCGCAGCGCGGACATCCGCCGACATACGAGCAGACACCGGAAAACGTCGCCCACAGGTTGCTCGCGGCCGCACTGGCCGGAGACATCGGCTGAGATTTCCGCAAACGCACCACCGGCACTCAGGAATGACCGGGCTAGTTGCGGGACTGTGGGGAGAGAGTGGTGCCCAGGGGCGGATTCGAACCACCGACACCGCGATTTTCAGTCGCGTGCTCTACCAACTGAGCTACCTGGGCACACGGGTCAGCTGGAAGGCGCGGATATACGGAAATTACCCCAGCGTGTCCAGCGGTCAGCCTGCATCGTCCTCGCCTGCCGCGTCGCCGAGGCCGCCTTCATAGACGGCGGGCGCCTCGTCGGTCGGGATGCGGTACGACCCGCCCAGCCAACGCGCGAGATCGAGGTTCGCGCAGCGCTCGGAACAGAAGGGCCGGTGCTTCTCGGCAACGGGCTTGGAGCAGATCGGGCAGGATTTCGTCATGTGGCGCCGCCGTCGGTTCGCGCGGAGCCTAGCACGACCTCGAATCGCGCCCGCGTGCGTGCCGCATCGCCGACGATTTCCAGCGCCCCCAGCGTCCGGCGCGCCGCGGCGGCGGCATCGCGCAAACGCCCTTCAAGGGCTTCGGCCACCTCCGGGGCGACATGCAGCACGTATCCGCCCGAAGGGGTTGCCGCACCGGCACGCACCGCAGCACGCAGGGCATCGTAGGCGACCGCATCGACAGCGGGCTGCGGTTCGGCAGCCGGCGCCAGCATCCGTTCCGCCAGCGTCAGCCCGGTACGTGTGCGCGTCAGTTCGATGAGACCCAGGTTCGTCACGCCCAGGACATGGCAGGCGGCCGGATCGCCCTTGAGAGCGCTGCGCAGCGCAGCGAGCACCCGGTTCCGGTCGTCACGCGCGGCCATGCGCAGCGCATCGATCACGACCGCACCGGCGATGTTGCGCAGCCGGAGCTGGCGCGCGATCTCGGGCATGACCTTGAGGTTCACGTCGCGCGCCGCGCGGCCGCCCTTGCCCGGCGCGCTCGACGAATTGACGTCGATCACGCACAGCGCCTCGGCCGTGTCGAACACCAGCTCGGCTCCGCCCGCCACGCGAACGCGGCGTTCGAGTGCCGCGGCAATGGCGTCCTCGATTCCCCGCGAGGTGAACGGGCCGCCGCCGTCGCGCGAGATGCCGGTGTCGAGTTCGGGCATGTGTTCGGCGGCCCAGGACCGGGCCTCGCCTTCCACCGCCGCGTCGCCGCAAACGATCCGCGCCGCCGGGCTGTCCGCGAACCGTGCAAGGATCTGTGCGACCGCAGACGGCGGCGGCACGAGCACCGCGGGGGCATTGCCGCCCGGCTTCGCGCCGGCCGTGCGCGCGATGCGCGGCCCCTTGTCGGCGAAGCCGTCGGCGACGATTTCGACATCCAGCGCCGCGCCTTCGTGGACCAGGTCGGAAATCCGCGAGTGCCGGCGGTTGCGTTCGCCGGGAACAGCAGCATCGCGCGCGCGCAGGAAGGCGTCCGCACCCGTCCCGATATCGACGAAGGCACCGTTCAGGCCATTGTCCACCCGGCGCACGCGCCCGCGATAGACCCCACCGACGAGGCTCGGCGTGGCATCGCGGTGATGCATCACGTCCCAGACGGCGTTCGCGCGCAACAGCGCACCGCGGGTCTCGCCCGGGCTGCATTCGATGACGATGGTCGGCGCGCTCACGCCCCGCTCCTGTAGCCCAGGCCCTCGAGCATCGCCGCCGCCATCGCCACGTCGAGGCCGACGACATTCGCGTAGGACCCGTTGATCGCGGGCACGAAGGCCGCCGCCGTGCCCTGGATCGCATAGCCGCCGGCCTTGCCCTCCCATTCGCCGGTACCACCGTAGGCGTCGATCTCGGCCCGGGTCAGACGCTTGAAGCGCACGACCGTGGTCGAGAGGCGCGTGCTCCGCCGGCCGTCCGGCGCGATGGCACAGATGCCTCCCAGCACCCGGTGGCGGCGGCCCGAAAGTTTTTCAAGAAAGGCACACGCCTCGTCGCGCGACGCCGGTTTGCCCAGCACCCGGCGGCCGAGCGCCACCACCGTGTCGGCCGCAAGCACGAAGGCATCGGGTTCGCCCGCCACGACCGCGGCTGCCTTCGCGGATGCGAGGCGCGCGGCAAGCTGTGCGGGAAGTTCGCGCGGCAGCGGCGCCTCGTCGATATCGGCGGGCACGATCGCATCGGGCACGATGCCCACCTGCGCCAGCAGGTCGAGGCGCCGCGGCGAGGCGGATGCGAGAACGAGACGCGCACTCATCGGTCGCACCCCGGAGTTCGGAATTGGAGCGGGTTCGCCGTCACGGGCCGGACGGCGGACGGTCCGGCCGGAATCACGCGGCTACTTGAAGCGGAACGTGATGCGCCCCTTGCTCAGGTCGTAGGGCGTCATTTCCACGTTCACCTTGTCGCCGGCGAGGACGCGGATGCGGTGTTTGCGCATTTTGCCGGCCGTGTGCGCAAGGACTTCGTGGCCGTTGTCGAGCTCGACGCGGAACATCGCGTTGGGCAGGACCTCGGTCACGGTGCCGGAGAATTCAAGCAGGTCTTCTTTCGCCATACTCTCGGTCGCG
>JAYPUG010000020.1:0-597 GCA_038133965.1 Rhodospirillaceae bacterium
GCCAGGGACGTGACGACATCGATGCGTTCATCGAACAAACTGACCAGCATGCCGGCGAGTTCGGCAGCATCTGCGGTGCCACCCAGGATCAGGATCGTCGGGCGGACCGCCACGCCTTCCGGCCCGTCAGGCATCGGCATGGGCCAGCACCGCACCGTCGCGGCCGACGACAAGCACATCGACATCCGCCGCGCCCGCAAGCGCGGCCCGGCACGTCTCGCGCGCACCCCGCGCGACGCCTTCGGCAAGCACTTCGGCGAGATCTGCATCGGACGCAGCCTCCAGGACGGCACCAGCCGAGCGCGCCGCCCGTGCGGCCGCAACGGCATCCGCCCCCGCACCGAGGGCTGCAAGACGATCCGCCAGACCTGCCACATCGACCGACGAGCGGCCGGAATGCAGGTCGAGATGGCCGTCGGCGAGTTTGGACAGCTTGCCGAACCCGCCGGCGATGGTCAGGCGCGCCACCGGATGATCCCTTACATGTTTAAGAAGGCCGCCGACGAAGTCGCCCATATCCACCACCGCCTCCGGCGAGAACCCATACTTTTCCGAAACAGCCTCTTCCGACACCGAGCCGGTCGCCGCCGCGAGATG
>JAYPUG010000020.1:607-13651 GCA_038133965.1 Rhodospirillaceae bacterium
AAGCGCACCGGCGAAATCGCCCATATCGATCAGCGCGCGTTCCGGCTGGTCATGGAAGTCGGCCACCCGGGATTCCGAGACCCGGCCCGTCGCGCCTGCCACATGACCGAGGCCGGTCGCGCGCGCCACATCGACGGCCCGGTGAATCGAATGCACCCAAGACGCACACGAGTAAGGAATGACGACGCCGGTGGTGCCAAGTACCGAAAGTCCCCCGACAATTCCCAGCCGCGGATTTGCAGTTCGTTTGGCAAGCGCCGCGCCGCCGGGTATCGAGACGGTGACCAGCACATCCGCCGCCGCATCGCACGCCTCGGCCACCTCGGCGAGCGCCGCCGCGATCATCTCGCGCGGCTTCGGATTGATTGCCGGTTCGCCCGGCGGCACGGGCAGGCCCGGCAGGGTCACGGTCCCCACGCCCTCGCCCGCGGCGAAGCACACGCCCGTGCCAGCCGCGCCCCGGGAGACGGCACAGCAGATCCGCGCACCGTGGGTCACATCGGGGTCGTCGCCTGCATCCTTGACCACCGCCGCGAACGCCGTGCCTTCCGCAAGCCTTGTCTCGGCCAGCCCGAACGTCGCGCGCAGGCCGCGCGGCAGGCTCACGGCGACCGGGTCGGGGAACCGGCCCGTCAGCAATGCCTCGAAGGCGGCCTTTGCCGCCGCTGTCGCGCATGCCCCCGTGGTCCAGCCGCGCCGCAACTCGCCATCGGGCCGGCGCGCGTTCGTCCCGCCGTCGTCCATGCCTCAATGTAGCGCTACTCGCGGTTGCCCGGCCAGCAGGCGAGCGCTAGCTTCGCTGCATGGATCTGGACACACTCGACCTTCCGGCGCTGGAGCCGGGCTGGGTCTGGCTCGTCGGCGCGGGCCCGGGCGATCCGGCCCTGCTGACGGTGGGCGCGCTGCACGCGCTGCGCACGGCCGACACGGTGGTCCATGACGCGCTGGTCGATCCCCGCATCCTGGCACTCGCGCGCCCGGACACAGATCGAATCCATGCCGGAAAGCGGGGCGGAAAGCCCTCGCCCCGCCAGCCGGATATCTCCGCACGCCTGGTCTCGCTGGCGCGCGCAGGGCGGCGCGTCCTGCGGCTCAAGGGGGGCGACCCGTTCCTATTCGGGCGCGGAGGGGAGGAGGCGCTGGCGCTCGTGGAGGCCGGGATTCCGTTCCGTGTCGTTCCCGGCGTCACGGCGGCGGTCGGCGGGCTCGCCTATGCCGGCATCCCCATGACGCACCGCGCCGTAGCAACCGCCGTTACCTTCGTCACCGGACACAACCTGTCGGGCACGGTTCCCGACGACCTCGACTGGTCCGCGCTGGCGAACGGCGCACAGGTGATCGTCTTCTACATGGCCCTCAAGCACATCGACGAGATCGTGGCGCGGCTGACCGAGGCGGGGCTTCCCCCTGACCGGCCTGCCGCGATCGTCGCCCACGCCACCACCGACCGGCAGCAGGTGATCGAGACGACGCTCGTCGGCGCCCCCGCCGCCGCGGCCGGCGCAAGCCCGCCTGCCCTGTTCGTCATCGGCGACGTGGTGCGCCTGCGCGACGGCATGGACTGGCTGGGTGCGCTTTCTGGCCGTGCCCTCGACCCTGATCCGCTCGGCCTTTCCGGGGTCCGCGATGCCGTCTGAACCGAATATCGCCCCCGACAGCCCGTTCTCCGTCGCGCGGGGCATTTCGGCTGTTCTCATCGTGGCTTCTATCGTCGCCATCTTCGCCTATCCCGCGATTTCCGGCCGCGAGATGGCCCTGCCCGAGAAGCTGATCACGGCAATCATCGCCGCCGGCATCCTGGCCGGTGCCGCGCACATCCTCGGCATCTCGCCCGCGCAACGCCAGCTCAAGGCGTTCGCCAGCCCCGCCGTCGCCTGGCCCGTGATGGCAGCGGGCATCGCCGCGCTGATGACCTCGTGAGGACGCGCACGTGAACGCGCCACGGGGCCTGATCGTCGCCGCACCGGCTTCGGGCAGCGGCAAGACGCTCGTCACCCTTGGCCTGCTCCGCGCGCTCGCCGCGCGCGGCATCGCCGTGGCGGGGGCCAAGGCCGGGCCGGACTATATCGACCCGGCGTTCCACGCGGCGGCAACGGGCCGCCCGGCAGCGAACCTCGACCCCTGGGCCATGCGGGACGAGACCCTGGCGGGGACAATCTTCGGAACAAACGGCGAGATCACGATCGTCGAGGGGGTGATGGGGCTCTTCGACGGGATCCACCTTGCCGACCGCCCGGACGCAGGCTCCACCGCCGACCTCGCGGCGCTGACCGGCTGGCCGGTGGTCCTGGTGATCGACGCGGCAAAGCAGGCGGCAAGCGCCGGGGCACTGGTGGCGGGCTTTGCGAACCATCGATCCGATATCCGGGTCGCGGGCGTGATCTTCAACCGGGTGGCAAGCGATTCCCACGCGGCCGTCCTCGACGCCGCGGTGGCGCGCGCAGTGCCCGAGGTGACACGCCTCGGCACGGTCCGCCGCGATCCCGCCCTCGCGCTGCCGGAGCGGCATCTGGGCCTCGTGCAGGCGGGCGAACATGCCGCACTGGAGACCTTCATCGCCGGCGCGGCCGATGCCGTCGCCGCCGGCATCGATCTGGACGCGCTCTCAGCGCTCGCAACACCATGTACGCTTCGCGCCACCGCAAACGCTGTGCCTGCCCCCCTGCCGCCGCTGGGACAGCGCATTGCCGTGGCGCATGACGACACCTTCGCCTTCACCTACCCCGCGACACTCGAGGGCTGGCGCGCCGCCGGGGCAGAGGTCATTCCCTTCTCCCCGCTTGCCGGCGAGGCGCCGGACCCCGGCGCCGACGCCGTGTATCTGCCAGGCGGCTATCCCGAACTTCACGCGGATCGACTGTCCGCCGCAGCAGGCTTCATGGACGGTCTTCGCGGAGCCGCCGGACGGGGCGCGGTCGTGTTCGGCGAATGCGGCGGCTACATGGTGCTGGGCCACGGGCTCACGGACGCGGAGGGCCGCCGCCATGAAATGGCCGGTCTGCTGCCGGTCGAGACGGACTTCGCCAACCGAAGGCTTCATCTCGGCTACCGCGAGGTCACACTGGCATCGGATGGGCCGCTGGGTGCCGCCGGCGCCACCTATCGGGGCCACGAGTTCCACTACGCCACGATCGAGGCTGAGGAGACCGACAGCCCGCTTTTCACGGCCCGCGACGCACGCGGCGGCGACCTGGGTCCCGCGGGAGCGCGCGCCGGGACGGTCTTCGGTTCCTTCATCCACCTGATCGACCGGGCGGCGTGAACGCCATGTGTGACGCATGAACGACGACAGCCCCTTCTGGAAGCGCAAGTCCCTCACCGAGATGAGCGAAACCGAGTGGGAATCCCTGTGTGACGGCTGCGGACAGTGCTGCCTGTACAAGCTCGAGGACGCCGACACGGGCGAGTACGCGCTGACGGACGTCGCCTGCCGCTATCTCGATCACGACACCTGCCGGTGTACCGACTACGCCAACCGCCACCGCAACGTGCCCGACTGCGTCAAGGTCACGCCCGGCAACATCGCGGGCCTGCGCTGGATGCCCGAGACCTGTGCCTACCGGCTGCTGGCCGAAGGCCGGGACCTGGAGTGGTGGCACCCGCTCGTCTCGGGCGATCCCGGGACGGTGCACAGTTCCGGTGCATCGGTGCGCGGCAAGGCCGTCAACGAGGACCGGGTGGACGATCTCGAGGACCATGTGGTCAACCAGCTGAACCGCGACCTTGAGCGCGGCGTGCCGCCACTCGGGGGACCGGCACGCAAACCCCGACGTCGGTGATGCACGCCGGCCCGGCCCGTTGTAGAACGGTACGCAAGTGAACCCGGAGAACAAGATGAGCCAGGCCTCGCAACCTGCAGGCGTCTTTGCCGCCTCGCTAACCCCCATGACCGCCGACCTGGAGGTCGATGTCGCGCGCGCCGTCGCGCACAACAAGTGGCTGCTCGCGAACGGCTGCGACGGGGTGGCGCCACTCGGCACCACCGGCGAGGCCAACTCACTGTCGCTCGACGAACGCCTGCGGCTCCTCGAGGCGCTCGCCGAGGCCGGCATCTCGGGCGCCCGGATGATCGCCGGCGTCGGCTGCACTGCGATCCCCGACACGGTGACGCTCACGCGCCGCGCACTCGACCTCGGTGCAGGCGGCGTCCTGATGCTGCCGCCTTTCTATTACAAGGGCCCCTCGGAAGACGGGCTGTTCGCGGCCTTTTCGGAAGTCATCCAGCGGATCGGCGACCCGGCGCTGAAGATCTATCTCTACAACTTCCCCCAGCAGGTGGGGTTCGAGTTGCCGCTCTCGCTGATTGGCCGGCTGACCGAGGCCTATCCCGATACCGTCGTGGGCTCGAAGGATTCCTCGGGCGACTGGCCGCGCATGGAGCGGACACTGAAAGAATTCCCGGGTTTCCGGCTGTTCCCGGGTTCGGAGGAATTCCTGCTCCCCGCACTGCGCCTGGGTGGCGTGGGCTGCATCTCGGCAACGGTCAACGTAAACGCACCCCAGGCCCAGGCGGTCTATGCCAACTGGCGCGGCGCGGAGGCTGATGCGTTGCAGGCACACCTGACCGAGTTGCGCATGGCCTTCCAGGGCCTGCCGGCCATTCCGGTGATGAAGGCCTTCATCGCACGCGAACGCGGCGACGACGGGTTCGCCAACATCCGCCCGCCCTTCATGCGCGCGAGCGAGGCAGACCTGGCGACGGCGAGCGAGAAGCTGGCGGCCGCGGATTTCGAGCTGGCGGCGTAACGCGCGTTCAGCCGCGGGCGTCCTGATCTGACTCGGCGTCCCGCTCCGCTCGAGCACCCGGGCGCTTGCCGAAATTGACCAGCGCCAGGCCGGCGAAGACGAGCGCCATGGCCAGCCAGAGCCAGACGCTGGGCGTCTCGCCATAGAACCATGCGCCCCAGCCGACCCCCATCAACGGCACCAGGTAGCCGACCTGCGCCAGGTACACCGCGCCCGCAAGCTTGACGATCGTGTAGAACAGCGCGAACGCCGCCACGGTCGAGAAGCCATAGGCGACGATCACCCAGTCGCTGACGGCAAATTCGGACCAGATCGGGTGGAACTGGCCGGTGAACAGCGCCGCCACCAGCGCGCCGCCCGAGGCCGCGAACATCGTGCCCATGGCAAGCGCGAATGTATCGCCGTCCTTGGGCCGCCAGACCTCGGCGATGACGTTGCTCGCCGCCCACAGCGCGGGCGTAACGAAGGCGAGGAGCGCGACCGGCAGCAGTTCCGGTGCGGGCAGGCTCCCCTGCGGCAGCACGAGAACCGCGGCGCCCAAGAAGCCGAGCACAACGCCCGCCGCACGCATCCAGGCAAACGCCTCGAGCCGGATCACCATGGCGACGATATAGGTGATCACCGGCGCGGTGATGATGATGACGCCCATGAGGCCGACCGGCAGGTCGCGCATCACGATGACCATGTTGGTGTTCGGCAGCGCCAGCCCAATCCAGCCCATGGCCAGGTAGTAGCGCAGGTGCTTGCGGTCGAGGACGATCGGGACCCCGCGCAGAATGCAGATTCCCCACAGGACGATGCCCGCGATCCCGGTCTGCCAGACGACCATGCCGATGGGTGGCACCCCGTCCTGGGCGACGAACTTCACGATCGAGGGGCCGAGCCCCCAGATCAGGCTCAGCGTCACCAAGAGCGCGAGCGGCAGCGCGCGGCCGGTCCGCGCCCCTGTGTCGTCGGCGTTCACGGGTGTCCGCTCATTCGGTTCCGGCAGCCTTCGGCTTGCCGAGATTCACCAGCGCCACACCCACCGCAACGATAGCCACCGCCGCCCACAACCAGATCGTCGTGGTCTCGCCGAAGAACAGCACGCCCCAGCCCACGCCCGTCAGGGTGACGATGTAGCCCACCTGCCCCAGGTAGACGGCGCCCGCCATGGCGATGATCAGGTAGAACAGCAGGAACGCCACCGCCGTCGCCAGCCCGTAGGCCGCGAGGATACCCTCGCGCGCGGCAGGCTCGGCCCAGATCGGGTGGAAGCTGCCATCGATCAGCGCGATCACCAGCGCCCCCAGCGCCGCGGCAAACATAGTGCCGGTGGCGAGCGCGACATTGTCGGCCCCCTCGGGCCGGCCCCACTCGGCATAGACGTTTGCGGCCGCGTATCCCGTGGGCACGATGAACGCGATCAGTGCAATCGGCAGCAGTTCCGGCGAAGGCAGGCTTCCCTGGGGGAGCACCAGAACCCCGGCGCCCGCGAAGCCGATCAGGATTCCGACCGCGCGCATCGTGTTAACCCGCTCGAGGCGCATGACGACCGCGAACACGTAGGTCAGGACGGGCGATAGCAGGACCAGCACAGACATGTAGCCGGCGGTGATGTGCTGCACGACGAAGACCAGCACGATGTAAGCGATGTCGATGCCCGCCAGGCCGATGAACAGGTAATAGGCGATCGCCCGGCCGCTGACGGGGATCGGCGTGCGGCGCACCAGACAGATGATCGCAAGGAGGATGCCGGCAACAAGCGCCTGCCAGAAGACCACGGAGGCGGGCGAGATGTCCGCCGTCACCAGGGCCTTGGAGAAGGACGGGTTGCCGCCCCAAACGGCGCCCAGCACGAGCAGCATGAGAAGCGGAAGCCAGCGGATGCCGCTTCCCGCATCGGCGCGGTCGGTCATGGATGTGTCTCCTCCCGGCGGGCTCCGGGCCCACCCGGTCACTCATATCCGCTGTGCCGCGAAGCCGTAAAGGGGGCGGCCGCACCGCTGCCATACCCCGGGCGCATGTGCGCGCGCTTTACCGCCGCGCAACGGCCGTTATTGTGACGGCACACAGAAACGCGCGCATTCCAACGTCCCAGCCGGCATGTTCGACACATTCGTCATCTCACGAAGTTCCGCTCCACGCGGCGTTTTCCCGACGCGCGACGGCACCGTTCCGGAGCCGGTTTGATCGCCCCGGCCCGCACAGTCACGCCGATGCCCGGCCGTCTCGGCATGACACTTCTGCTGGGGCTGCTGGTCTCGTTCGCGCCGATGACCATCGACCTCTACCTGCCGGCATTTCCGGCCATGTCGCGCGACCTGATGACCGATGCCGAGGCGATCCAGCTCACCCTCAGCGTCTATATGGTCGGGTTCGCGATTTCGCAGACCTTCTTCGGGCCGATTTCCGACCGATTCGGTCGCCGGCCCACCATCCTCGTCGGCACGGCCGTCTATGTGGTTGCGAGCGTCGCGTGCGCCCTGGCGACCAGCGTCGATCAGCTCATCGCCTTCCGCCTCCTGCAGTCGATCGGTGCCGCCGCCGCACCCGTCGTCGCCCGCGCGGTGGTGCGCGACATGTTCACCCGCGAGGAAGCGGCGCGGATGTATTCGGTGGTGATGACGGTGACCGCGCTCGCGCCGGTCCTCGCACCCATCCTGGGCGGCTTCATCGTGGTCTGGCTCGGCTGGCGGGCGAACTTCTGGGTGCTGACCGGTTTCGGCGCCTCGGCCATGCTGGTCGTCGTCCTGCTGTTGCCCGAAACCAACAAGGCGCTCGACCCCACCGCGACACGTTTCCGCAGCATGGTCACGAACTTCGCCACGATGCTGTCCAGCCGGGTCTATGTGGGCTACGTGCTGACGGTGATGGGGAACTTCACGGGCCTGTTCGCCTACCTGCTCGGCGCCTCCTTCGTGCTGGTCGATCAACTCGGCATGACGCCGACGGCCTTCGGCTGGTCGTTCGGCGGCGCGTCGGTCGGCTTCATGTCGGGAACGATCCTGGGTGCGCGTATCGTGCGCCGGGTGGGCATCGAACGGATGTGCCTGCTCGGAACGTTCTGTGCGGCTGCCGGCGGGATGCTGATGCTCGTGCTGGTCTGGTCCGGGACTGTGACCATCCCGGCGATCCTGATCCCGACCGTGATCTATTTCACTGGCATGGGGATGTCACAGCCCAACATCATGGCCGGCGCGATCTCGCCCTTCCCGCAGATGGCCGGTGCGGCGGCGTCGCTCCTCGGCCTGGCCCAGTACATCTCGGCCGGCTTCCTGTCGATCGTGCTCGGCGCATTCGCGTTCGAACCGGCGGTCCTGCTGGCCACGGTTATGGGGGTGGCGGGCGCCTTCGCGTTCGTCGCCTTCAACCTGATGGTCTGGATCCCCGCGCGCCGCGCGAAGTAATCAGCAGGACCGGCTAGGTCTTAGCCAGCGCGCGTACCTGCCAGCCACCCGGCAAAGTCCGGCCAACCGGAAAACATGCCCTTCAGTCGAACTCGACGAATCCCGGATCGAGCCGTGTACGTGTGGGAGGCTCCGAGTTTCCTACACGAGACGGTGGAACCGGGGCCCGAGGCCGTTCTTCGTCATGGACGGACTGCATGAAGTTCCGCCAGATCCCGGCGGGTATCGTGGACCCGGTCACCCGGTTCATGGGCGTGTTGTCATCGTTGCCGACCCATACGGCCGCGACAAGATCGCCCGAGAAGCCGACGAACCAAGCGTCCCGGAAATCCTGGCTGGTTCCCGACTTGCCCGCGGCGGCCCCCCCGAACGCGGCCGCCTTGCCCGTACCCCAGGCAACGACCGCCGCCAGCATGTCGCGCGTCTGTGCCGCAGCGGTGCCCGATATCACGCGGCGCGGCTCCCTGTCGGACCGCCGGAACACGACATCACCGGCACGCCGGATTTCCGACACGCCATAGGGCGATACCGCGAAGCCGCCGTTGGCGAAGACGGCATAGGCGGCAGCAAGCTCCAGCGGAGAAACCTCTCCAGCCCCCAGCGCGAGCGAGGGGTGCGGCGTCAGCGGCGACGTGATGCCCAGCCGGCGGGCGGTCTGGATCACCCGGTCGCGCCCCACATCCTCGGCGACCCGGACGGCGACGGTGTTGAGCGACCGCGCGACGGCCTCGCGAAGGCTCACCTCGCCGCGAAACCCGCGTGAGAAGTTCTGCGGCGTCCAGCCATCGACCGTGATCGTCGCGTCGAGCACCTTTGTGTCCGGCGTCATTCCCGCTTCGAGCGCGGGTATATAGACGATGGGCTTGAAGGCCGATCCCGGCTGGCGCAGCGCATCCGTGGCGCGGTTGAACTGGCTGTCGCGGTAGCTGCTTCCGCCAACCATGGCACGCACCGCGCCGTCGGACCGCATGGCGATGAATGCCACCTGCGCGCCCTTGAGGTCGGCGGCCGTCACGGCACGTTCGGCCAGCGCCTGCAAGCGGGGATCCAGCGTGGTCTCGACCGCGAGATTCGCACCGCGCCCGGCATAGCCGGCGGCCTGGGCAAGCACCCAGTCCGCGAAGTAACGCCGTGTCTGGACCGTCACACGCGGACGCGGCAAGGCCGAGTCTCCCCGGCCCGGCCGGCGCGTCCGGCCGATCCGTTCCGCCTCCTCGGGCCGCAGGAAGCCCGCATCCGCCATGGCCGCCAGGACCGTCAACGTACGGGCATGCGCGGCTTCGGCATCGTTGTCGGGGTTGAGGCGCGAGGGTGCGCGCAACAGTCCGGCCAGCAGGGCAGCCTGGTAAGTATCGATCTCGCGCGCCGAGGTGCCGAAATAGCGCTGCGACGCCGCCTCGACCCCGTATGTGCCTGCGCCGAGATAGACCCGGTTGAGATAGATCGACAGGAGCTCGTCCTTCTCGAACCGCCGTTCGAGCGACAGCGCCAGCAGGAGTTCGCGGAACTTCCGTTCGAACGAACGCTCGGGCGTGAGAAACAGGTTCTTGGCAAGCTGCTGGGTCAGGGTGGAACCACCCTGGACGATGCCGCCCGCGCGCAGGTTCGCGACGACGGCGCGCGCAAGGCCGCGGAAATCGACGCCGGGATGTTCGAAGAAGCGTCGGTCCTCGATGGCAACGACGGCCTGGACCAGCTGCGGCGGCAGCTCGTTGACCGACAGCCGCTCGCCATAGAGATCGCCGTAACCGGCTATCAGCGACCCGTCCTCGGCGAGGACCGTCACGTCGGGCCGGCGCGCGCGTTCGCCGGTGGGGCGCAGGTCGGCGATTTCGGGCTGGTCGAGCGCGAACCAGCCGACGACGCCTGCCGCGATTACCATGCCCCAGATCGCGAGGACGAGCGACCATTTGACGAGCCGCCACGCCAGCGGCGACCGCTTCGCGGCCGTTTTTGCAGCCGGTTGCGAGGCCAACTTGCCCTTCTTCGGGGTGCGTCCGGCCTTTCGCGATTTCGTCTTCGCGCTCATGGCCGCGCAAACTGCCGCACGCTGTGGGCCGAAATGTGGCGGGCGCGCATGCGCGGATCAGACGTCGAGGTTCGCCACCTTCAGCGCGTTTTCCTGGATGAAGTTCCGCCGCGGCTCCACCTCGTCGCCCATCAGGGTCTCGAAGATATTGCCCGCCTGGTCGGCCTGCGCCACGCGCACCTGCAGGAGCGCGCGCGCGTTCTGGTCCAAGGTCGTTTCCCAGAGCTGGTCGGGGTTCATCTCGCCCAGCCCCTTGTAGCGCTGGATCGAGATGCCTTTCCGGCCCGCGTCGAACACGGCCTGGAGAAGCGACAGCGGGCCGGTGATGGCGGTTTCGTTGTCCTTGGCGACAAGGCGCGAATGTTCGAGGTAGGTGTCACGCAGCTCGTTCCAAAGCTCGTTGAGCCGGCGTGCCTCGGACGAATTGATGACCCGCTCATCGATGGCCAGCGTCTCGGTGACGCCACGCAGCGTGCGTGCAAAGACCAGCGCGCCGTCCTCGCGCACCGAGCCCTGCCAGCCGCGCTCGAGGCGATCGGCCAGCCGGTCGAGCATCCAGGCGATTGCCTGGGCCGCCTCGCCCGCGCGCTGCGCATCAGCCATGAGTTCCGGGTTGAGCGCGCCCGCGATCGCGGCCTGTTCGACGACCGTCGCATTCGGCAGATGCACGGAGAGCGGTTGCACGAGGCGGCGCACCGCGACCGCCGTTTCAGCGAGCGCACGCAGGTCCGCACCCGAACGCTGGCTGCCGTCACTCATGTGCAGCACCGCGTCGCCGAGGCCGCTTTCGATCAGGTATTCCTCAAGCGCCCGGTCGTCCTTGAGGTAGACGGCCGAGCTGCCGCGCTGGACGCGATAGAGCGGCGGCTGGGCGATATAGAGGTGCCCGTTTTCGATGATCTCGGGCATCTGGCGATAGAAGAAGGTCAGCAGGAGCGTGCGGATGTGGGAACCGTCCACGTCCGCGTCCGTCATGATGATGATCTTGTGGTAGCGCAGCTTCTCGATGTTGAAATCATCGCGGATGCCGGTGCCCAGCGCGCGGAGGAGCGTGCCGATTTCCGCCGAGGACAGCATCTTGTCGAAGCGCGCGCGCTCGACGTTCAGGATCTTGCCGCGCAGGGGCAGCACCGCCTGGAACCGCCGGTCCCGGCCCTGCTTGGCCGATCCGCCCGCGCTGTCACCCTCAACGATGAAGAGTTCGGCATTCTCGGGATTGCGCTCCTGGCAGTCGGCGAGCTTGCCCGGCAGCGAGGCCATGTCGAGCGCACCCTTGCGCCGCGTCAGTTCACGCGCCTTGCGCGCCGCTTCGCGCGCGGCGGCGGCCTCGACGATCTTCTCGATCACGATGCGCGCCTCGTTGGGGTGCTCCTCGAACCACTGGCCCAGCCGGTCGCCGACGATGGATTCGACGATGGGCCGCACCTCGGAGGAGACCAACTTGTCCTTGGTCTGGGACGAGAATTTCGGATCCGGCACCTTGACCGACAGCACGCACGACAGTCCCTCGCGCGCGTCGTCGCCCGAGATCGCGATCTTGGCCTTCTTGGCGATCCCGCTCTCGGCCGCGTAGTTGTTGATGGTGCGCGTCAGCGCGCCGCGGAACCCGGCCAGGTGCGTGCCGCCGTCGCGTTGGGGAATGTTGTTCGTGAAGCACAGCATCGTCTCGTGATAGCTGTCGTTCCACTGCAACGCGATTTCGGCGACGACCCCGTCCTTCTCGCCCTCGATGTGGATCACCTCGCCGGCGATTCCCTGTTTGTTGCGGTCGACATACTCCACAAAGGCCTTCAGGCCGCCCTCGTAGATCATCTCTGTGCGCACGGGCTCGACCCCCCGCGCATCGGTCAGGACGAGCGCAACGCCGGAGTTCAGGAATGCCAGCTCGCGCAACCGGTGTTCAAGCGTGTCGCGGTCGAACTCGGTCATCGTGAAGGTCTCGGGCGACGGCAGGAACGTGACCTCCGTGCCGCTCTTGGGCTTCCCATCGATAACCGGCGCGTCGCCCGACACTTCCAAGTCGGCCACGGGCTCGCCGTGCACGAAGCGCATCCTGTGCTCCTTGCCGTCGCGCCAGATGCGCATCTCGAGCCACTCGGACAGCGCGTTCACCACCGACACGCCGACGCCGTGCAGACCGCCCGACACCTTGTAGGAGTTCTGGTCGAACTTCCCGCCGGCGTGCAGCTGGGTCATGATCACCTCGGCCGCCGAAACCCCTTCCTCCTCGTGGATATCGACCGGAATGCCGCGGCCGTTGTCGCCGACGGTGACCGAGCCGTCGCCGTTGAGGCGCACGGTGACCGTGTCGCAATGGCCGGCGAGCGCCTCGTCGATGGCATTGTCGACCACTTCGTAGACCATGTGGTGCAGGCCCGAGCCGTCGTCGGTGTCGCCGATGTACATGCCGGGCCGCTTGCGCACGGCCTCGAGCCCGCGCAGCACCTTGATCGCGTCGGCGCCGTACTCTTCGTGGTGTTCGGCCTCGCCGGGCTGGTCGTTCTGGCCTTCGATCGGGGTTTCTTCGCTCATGATCCTATCGGCTTTCGTTCACAGTCGGGTTTCGACAACGCTGCCGCCCTCGGCGACCGCGAAAAACTGGGCGCGGCCCTGGAGCGGGTGGAACAACTCTGCATCGGTGCCGGTCAGCCAGACTTGGGCACCGATTTCGGAAAGGGCGTCGAAGAGGGCGTTCCGCCTGGCTTCGTCCAGATGCGCCGCGACCTCGTCCAGCAACAGCACCGGCTGGGCGCCTTCCTCTAGCGCGCGGGCGCGCGCATTGGCGAGCACCAGCGCGATCAACAACGCCTTCTGCTCACCGGTCGAGCAGAGACCGGCGGGCTGCGCCTTGGGCCGGTGGCGGACGACGAGATCGCTTCG
>JAYPUG010000021.1:0-1246 GCA_038133965.1 Rhodospirillaceae bacterium
GCCACACGGCCGGTGCGGGTGCGCCGCACCAGGACGCCTGGCTGACCATGCTCCATGTGGGCAACGGCGGCATGTGCTTTATCGATTCCGTCGAACTGGACGAGGTCTATACGCCGATCCACGTTCATGCCCGCCGCCTGATCCCCGACAGCGAGGGGGCGGGCCGGTTCCGCGGTGCACCGGGCATCGAGGTCGAGTTCGGGCCCGTTGCCTGCCGCATGGAGGCGGGCTTCGTGCACGACGGCAACATCCACGTGCCCCAGGGCGCGCGCGCTGGCCTCGCCGCGGCGCGCTCCGACCAGTACAAGCGCACGCGCAACAAGGCGCTCGAACAGCTCGAACAATGTTCGATCGTCTGGATCGAGGACGGCGAGACCCTGGTCTCCATCGCGCAGGGCGGTGGCGGCTATGGCGATCCGCGCTCGCGCGATCCCGAACGTGTTGCGCACGACGTGCGCGAGGGGATCGTCAGCCGGGAGCGGGCGGAAGAAATCTATGGCGTGGCCATCGCCGACGACCTTACGGTCGATGCGGGCCGCACGGCCGAACTGCGGTCCGCCTGACGGCGGCCCATCAAACCCGAAGCTAAGGGGAGAGAGAATATGAGGCTCAAGGACAAATTCGCGATCGTGACCGGCGCATCGGTCGGTATCGGCGCGGCCATCGCCGAGCGTTTCGGCAAGGAAGGTGCGACCGTTGCCCTCGTTTACAAGAGCAACGACGAGGGCGCGGCGGAGGTTGCAAAGAAGGTCGAGGCGGCCGGCGGGAAGGCCAAGCTGTTCAAGGCCGACGTCTCGAAGGTTGCGAATATCGAAAAGCTCATCGCCGACGTGATCGCCGACTTCGGGCGCGTCGATATTCTGGTGAACAATGCGGGCGTGTTCCGCACCGTGCCGGTCATGGAGACGACCGAGGAAATCTGGGACGAGCAGCTCGACCTGAACCTCAAGGGCTATTTCTTCATGATCAAGTCGCTGGTCCCGCACTTCCGCGAGAACGGCGGCGGCAAGGTGGTCAACATCTCCTCGATCGCCGGTACCGGCGCGTTCCCGAACTGCCCGGGCTATTGCGCCTCCAAGGGTGGGGTGGTGAACGTCACCCGCGCGCTCGCCGCCGAACTCGGCAAGGAGCACATCAACGTCAACTCGATCGCGCCGGGCAATGTCGCCACGCCGCTGAACGCCCATGTGCGCGGACCGGGGAACGAGGAGTATGTCCAGCTGATGAAGACGTTCACGCCCACGGG
>JAYPUG010000021.1:1256-6208 GCA_038133965.1 Rhodospirillaceae bacterium
ATCCGGAAGACATGACGGGGACGGCCGTCTTCCTCGCGACGGACGATTCGAAGATGATTCACGGCGAGACGATCATCGTCGATGCCGGCTGGAGCGTCTGGTAGGCGGATGCGCACCGTGGGCCGGGAGAATTTCCACTTCCTGCTGTTGAACGTCGGTCATTTCTTCGACCATCTGTTCATGCTCATCTTCGCGACCGCCGCAGCACTCGCGCTTGCGCGCGATTGGGGTATGAGCTACGGCGAACTTATTCCCTACGCGACGCCCGGCTTCGTGGCCTTCGCGGTGTTTACCCTTCCGGCCGGCTGGCTGGCCGACCGGTGGAGCCGCGAGGGCATGATGGCGGTGTTCTTCATCGGCATAGGCTTGTCTTCCGTCGCCACGGCCCTGGCGGAGACACCTCTGCAGATGGCGGTGGGGTTGTTCGCCATCGGCACATTCGCTGCAATTTATCACCCGGTCGGGTTGACGCTCGTGGTCCACGGGCGCGAGCGCACGGGTATCCCGATTGCGATCAATGGCATTTTCGGAAATCTTGGCGTGGCCTCGGCCGCGCTGATCACGGCGTTGATGATCGATACGGCCGGTTGGCGCTCGGCGTTCGTCTGGCCGGGCGTGGTCTCGGTTGCGCTGGGCGTGGTCTACATTGCGGTCGTCACTGGTCGAAGCGCGGAGGCACGCGCGCGCGCAAAGCCAAACGCATCCGGCGGGGGCGCATCCCTGACCTTCGACCGGGCGACGATGTTCCGCGTCCTGGGCATCGTTCTCATCACGTCGTCGCTTGGCGGCTTGGTCTTCCAGAGCACGACATTCAGCTTGCCGAAGGTGTTCGACGAACAGCTGCGCGACATTGCTGTATCGGCGTCCGCCGTAGGCTCCTATGCGTTCTTTGCGTTCGCCATCGGAGCCATCGGTCAGTTGGTGGTGGGGTTCCTGGTTGACCGGCTACCCGTGCGGCGCGTCTTCATGGTCGTGGCAGGGCTACAGCTCGTTTTGTTCGCCGCGATGCCGGGACTCACAGGCTGGCAGGCGCTGATCGTCGCCGTGGCCTTCATGTTCGCCGTGTTCAGCCAGATTCCGATCAACGATGTGCTGATCGGCCGTGTCGCGCGCTCGGATTGGCGCGCGCGCGTCTATGCGGTGCGCTACACGATCAATTTCGCGATCATCGCATCTTCGGTGCCGCTGATCGGCTGGATCCACGGGCGCTGGGGTTTCGACATGCTCTTCGTGCTGCTCGCCTTTGCCGCCGGCGGAATCCTGATTGCGGTTACACTGTTGCCAGCCCTGCGCTTCGCCGCACCGGCGCCCGCCGAGTAGGCCGGGGCTAACTCAGGTCGAATCCCTTGCGGCGTATGTAGGCGCCGAAATCCGTGCGCTGGGGCACGGCGTATTGCCGCGCCTTGTCGTGCGACCAGCCGTAGAGGTCCAGTTCGCCATACATGTCGGGTTCACGCTGCGAGCCGTAGGGCCGCAGTTCGGCGCGGCGCACGTCGTAGGCATCTATCGAAGCCTGCTGGACGCCCTCGTCGTAAACATTCGTGTGCACCGTTGCGGCCAGCGGCAGCCGGATGTTCACCCGCGGGGTGCGGGCGGGCCAGCCGACGGTCATGCCGGCGATGGGGAAGACCCAGTCGGGCAGTTCGAGCATCTCGTCGAACACCTCGAGATGATCGCGCACGGCACTGATCGAGCAGGTGCCCAGCCCCGCCGCCTCGGCCGCCAGCGCGAAGGCGGACAGGGCGATCCCCGCATCGACCGCGGCGTTGAAGAAGGCGTCCAGGTGATCGTTCGCGAACGGCACGTCCTGGCGCGCACTCACCTGGCGCAGGCGCCGGTTGTTGCCACAGAACAGCAGGAACACCGGGGCCGCCTCCATCCACGGCATGGACGGAAACAGCGCGTTGATCCGCGCCCGCTTGTCGGGATCGGTGACGATGACGATGTCGCGCTGCTGCAGGTCGCTCTTGGTCGGCGCGCACAGGGCCAGGGCGCAAACCCGGCGAAGCAGGTCGGGATCGACCGGCTCGTCGGTGTAGGCGCGGCAGGACTGCCGTTCCGCGATCGTCTGCCAAAGGCCGGTTGTGGTTTCGCCCGGGGCGGGCGCGTCGTCGAAGCGCAGTTGGAGCAACTCGTCGATCGTGTCGGCAGAAGCCATGCCGGATCCTTTCGGTGGGGTTTGGGTGCCGCGCTCAGTCGGTTGGCAGGGTATGGTCGCCGAACTGTTCGCGGAGTTTCGTCTTCAGGACCTTTCCGGTCGCGCCCAGCGGCAGCTCGTCGGTCAGAACCGTGTCGTCGGGCAGCCACCATTTCGCGATCTTGTCCGACAGGAACGCGACCATGTCGTCGTGGACGGGCACCTTGCCGGGTGCGGGAACGACGATCAGGAGCGGCCGTTCGTCCCATTTCGGGTGCGGGACGCCAATGACGGCGGCCTGGGCGACGTCCGGGTGGCTCATCGCGAGGTTCTCGATCTCGATCGAGCTGATCCATTCGCCGCCCGACTTGATCACGTCCTTTGCTCGGTCCGTGATCTCCATGAACCCGTCGGGATCCAGCGTTGCGACGTCGCCGGTGGCAAACCAGCCGTCGCCGCCATGGGCATCCGAGTTGTCGTGCTTGAAATAGCCGCTGGTGATCCACGGCCCGCGGACCTGCAGTTCGCCGAACGCGGTGCCGTCGTGGGGCAGCTCCTTGCGGTCGTCATCGACGATCCGCATTTCCACGCCGGGGACCGGCCGACCCTGCTTGATCTGTCGGCGCATGCGGTCCTTCGGATCATCCATCGACGGCTTC
The DNA here is from genome assembly GCA_038133965.1 of Rhodospirillaceae bacterium. GTDB lineage: Bacteria > Pseudomonadota > Alphaproteobacteria > UBA6615 > UBA6615 > JAYPUG01. The sequence goes on from JAYPUG010000021.1 coordinate 4,053, forward strand.
GGGATCGAGACGGTGCCCAGCGGGCTCATCTCGGTCATGCCCCAGGCGTGGCGCACCTCGCAGCCGAACTCGTCCTGGAAGGCGCGGATCATCGATTCCGGGCAGGCGGAACCACCGATGATCACGCGCCTTAGGCTCTCGACCCGGGTTCCGGTCTCGCGCCAGTGATTGAGCAGCATGAGCCAGACCGTGGGCACACCCGCGGTCATCGTGACGCCTTCGGCGTCGAGCAGTTCGTGGACGCTCGCACCGTCGAGTTTCGGGCCGGGAAACACGAGCTTCGCCCCGACCATGGTTGCCCCGTAGGGGATGCCCCAGGCGTTCACATGAAACATGGGGACGACGGGCAGGATCACTTCGCTCTCTCCCATGTGGAGCGTATCGGGAAGGGCCGAGGCATAGGCGTGGATCACCGTCGAGCGGTGACTGTAGAGCGCGCCCTTGGGGTTCCCGGTCGTGCCGGAGGTGTAGCAAAGCGACGATGCGGTGTTCTCGTCCAGCTCCGGCCATTCGAGATCGTCGGAATGCCCGTTGACGAGTTCCTCGTAGCAAAGGGCATTCGCCAGCGTGGTTTCGGGCATGTTTGCCCGGTCCGTCATCACCACCACACCCTTCAGGCGAGCCAATTCGCTCTCGATCGCCTCGATTTGCGCAACCAGGTTCAGGTCCACGAAGATCCAGGCGTCTTCCGCGTGATTGACGATGTAGGTGAGCTGGGTGGGGTGCAGGCGCGGGTTCAGCGTGTGGGTGATCGCGCCGATGCCCGAGACGGCGTAATAGACCTCGAAATGGCGGTGGGTGTTCCAGCCGAGCGTCGCGATGCGATCACCGAGCGCGACACCCAGTCCGGTCAGGGCATTGGCCAGCTGGCGGGCACGGCGGTGCGCGTCGCGATAGGTGTAGCGGTGGATCGGGCCTTCCACCGTACGCGTAACGATTTCGCGGTCACCCGAGACGAAATCGGCATGGCGCAGCAGATCCGAAATCAGCAGCGGCCGGTCCATGATGAGTCCGTGCATCGACGCATCTCCCTGTGGCCCGGGCATCTTTGTCCCGGTTGACGGCGATTATCGGTTTCCGGGCGTCTGCGCTCAAGCGAGCAGCGCGGCCGCGTTCGCCTGTCCTGTAACCTCGCGAAGGAAGGCAAGGCAGATATTCGCGAATTCCTCCGGCGCTTCCATCAGCGACACGTGGCCGGTGCCTTGCATGACTTCGAGGCGTGAGCCGGATATCCGCGCGTGAATCTCTGCGGAAAGATGGGGTGAGGCGATCAGGTCGAGTTCGGAACAGGTGACCAGCGTCGGCACGGCGATTTGCGGAAGCCGCTCGTAGGTGTCGCCCGCGATGCAGGCCTCGAGCTGTCCGATCCAGCCGGCGTTCACGGGCGAGGCCTCCAGCAGGAACCGGCGGTGCGCCTCCATTTCATCCACATGGGCGTCGTAATAGGCGCTCGCGTGCAGCGCCAGCATGCTGAGTTCGGCCAGTGCCACCCGCTGGTCGTTCTCTGCCAGGTAGCGGCGGGTCTCCTGGAACTTGCGCAGCCGCGCGCCGTTGCGCGTCCAGCTGTGGTGGATGCCGAGGCTCAGGACGCGGTCGGGGTGGTTCAGGGTGAGCTCCTGGGCGATGTGGCCGCCCATCGAGAACCCCATGATGTGGGCTGTGTCGATGCCAGCGCTGTCGAGGACGTGCGTGGCGTCATCTGCCATGTCGGCGAGGGTGTAGCCGGGTTGGGGCACGCTCGAGCGGCCAACGCCCCTGTTGTCGAAGACGATCGTGCGGAATTCCTTTTCGAAGAACGGAACCTGGCCGCCCCAGAAGGTCAGGTCGTGGCCCGTTCCGCTGATCAGGATCAACGGCGGACCGTCGCCGTGGATTTCGTAGTTGATCGATACGCCGTCGCGCGGCGGTGACATGACCATGCCGGACCTCCCGGAAAGCCTTCAGCATGGCCCCGCGGGCAGCCCGTTCGCAAGTTGGGCCAGAAAAGAAACCACCCCGGCGCATGACGCCGGGGTGGCTCCGTTACCTGGTCAGGCAACTCCATGCCACGCGCCGGCGTGCCGGCGCGGCTGGCAGGAAGTGTGCTTAGCCCGGGTTCCTCTTGGCGAAGAGCCAGAGAATGATCGCGACAGCGATCAGACCGACGACGCCGTTGT
>JAYPUG010000021.1:6218-8447 GCA_038133965.1 Rhodospirillaceae bacterium
GAACGGCAGTGTGCCCGTGGTGAGGATGTCCAGAACGATGGCCAGTGCGATGAGCAAAAGTCCGAGCTCGGTAACCTGGCCAATAAACCTTTTGACCTTTTCAACCATTGAATCGGGCATTTAGTCCCCCTCTTTGTAATTTTCAGACTTATAAGCCTTCAGCCCACAGGATTTGGTAGGCGGCAAGAAGTATCACACAACCTGTGCGATTTCTGTCAAGCATGGTTAACACAGAAAATATGCATGATATTAGTATAGTCTAAATAATTAAGTTATGTGAGAGAATTTTGTCTTGTTTTTAACGGGAGAAATTTTCACGAATATAATGTGTGATGCGAAAATAGGCAGATAAATATATGAAAATCATAGATATGAAATCGATTTTCGAATTTTTTACTTTCTGCGACTTGGGTCGGGAACCGCCTGTCGTGTTGACTTGTGCGGCCGGACGATCGCCGTGCGTCGGCCTTCGCCGGATTCGGAGGTGTGGGCGAGGCGGTTTCGCGGGTTGGATCGCGGTACGCGAGGTTGCAATGCGGCGGGGGACAACGCTAAACCGTGGGCAGCCGCCCAACGGCACAAGCTGGCCTCAATCGCCCTCAATCGCCCCAGCGGAGAGATGTTTCAATGTCCGAGCCTAAGATCGATGCGCGTGAGTTCCGGAACGCGCTGGGTAACTTCGCGACGGGTGTCACCATCATCACCGCCCGGGGCGCCGACGGGGAATTGGTGGGTATTACGGCCAATTCCTTCAACTCCGTTTCGCTGGATCCGCCGCTCATCCTGTGGAGCCTCGACCGCAGTTCGGCCAGCCTCAAGGTGATCGAGGCCGCTTCCCATTTCTGCGTCCATATTCTCAGCGACCAGCAGTCCGAGGAATGCATGACCTTTGCGAAATCGGGGGCGGACAAGTTCGCCGAGCGCGACTTCGGCGAAGGGCTGGGCGGTGCACCGATTCTCGACGGATGCCTGGCGCGGTTCGAGTGCCGAAACGTCGTCCACCATGACGGTGGCGACCATGTCATCATCGTCGGTGAGGTCGAGCGGTTCGATACGAACGAAGGCGATCCCCTGATCTTTTTCCGGGGACAGCTCGCCGATCTGGCCCCGCCCGCGCCGGGAGAGTGACCCGGCTCGCGGGGCGGCTTGCGTCCGTCTTCGCGGTTCCATATACCCGGATTGGAACAACATGCGCGCCACGGCGTCGCCGGGCACAGGCTCGGCATGTGCTGCGGCCAGGAGGAGATCCGTCATGAAATCTCTCGGACACTTGATCAACGGTGCCGCGACTGGCGGCACTTCGGGCCGCACGGGCCCCGTCTTCAACCCGGCCACCGGCGAACAGATCGGCGAGGTCAGCCTCGCCAACGGTGCCGATGTCGATGCCGCGGTTGCCGCCGCAAATGCCGCGTTGCCCGAATGGTCGGCGATGCCGCCGCTGCGCCGCGCGCGGATCATGTTCCGCTTCAATGAGCTCATCCAGGCGCATGAGGACGAGCTCGCCGAGATGATCACGAGCGAGCATGGCAAGACGATCGAGGATGCAAAGGGCGACATCCTGCGTGGCCGTGAGGTCGTGGAGTTCGCATGCGGCATTCCGCACCTTATGCGCGGCGAGTTCACCGAGGATGTGGGCACCGGCGTGGACGCCTTCTCGATCCGTCAGCATGTCGGCGTGTGCGCCGGCATCACGCCGTTCAACTTCCCGGCGATGATTCCGCTCTGGATGTTCCCGCTGGCGATCGCATGCGGAAACACGTTCATCCTCAAGCCCTCGGAGCGCGATCCGTCCTGTCCGATCCGTCTCGTCGAACTGGCACACGAGGCAGGCGTACCCGATGGCGTCGTCAATCTGATCAACGGCGACAAGGAAGCCGTCGATGCACTGCTCACGCATGACGGTATCAATGCGGTGTCTTTCGTCGGCTCGACCCCGGTCGCGCAGTACATCTATGCAACGGCAGCGGCGAGCGGAAAGCGTGTCCAGGCCCTGGGAGGCGCCAAGAACCACATGGTCGTCATGCCCGATGCCGACATGGAACAGGCCGCAGACGCACTGATCGGTGCCGGATACGGTTCGGCCGGACAGCGCTGCATGGCGGTCTCGGTTGCCGTTGCCGTCGGCGACGAAACGGCCGATGCGCTGGTACAGACGCTGAAGCCCAAGATCGAGGAACTCAGGATCGGCCCCGGCAATGGCGACGACATCGAGATGGGCCCCGTCGTGAC
>JAYPUG010000021.1:8457-9788 GCA_038133965.1 Rhodospirillaceae bacterium
GACCAAGCAGGCGCAGGAACGCATCCTGGGCCTGATCGACAAGGGTGTCGAAGAGGGCGCGACTCTCGTCTGCGACGGCCGGGGGCTGCAGTTGCAGGGTTATGAGAACGGCTACTTTGTGGGCGGAACGCTCTTCGACAACGTGACCGAGGACATGGCGATCTACAAGGAAGAGATCTTCGGCCCGGTCCTCTCGGTTGTCCGTTCCGCAGGCTACGAGGAAGCGGTCGATCTGGTGAACCGCAACGAGTACGGCAACGGCACCGCGATCTTCACCAAGGACGGCGATGCCGCCCGCGACTTCGTCGATCGCATCCAGATCGGCATGGTCGGCGTCAATGTGCCGATCCCGGTTCCCGTTGCCTATCACAGCTTCGGCGGCTGGAAGCGCTCGTTGTTCGGTGACATGCACATGCACGGCATGGAAGGTGTGCGCTTCTACACCCGCCAGAAGGCCGTCACCTCGCGCTGGCCGAAGTCGGGTGTGCGCGAGGGCCACAGCTTGACCATGCCGACGATGCAGTGACCGCCGGCGGCCCGGACCCAAAAATCCGCCTGACGGGTGTCTCGCGCAGCTTTGCGGGCGTGCGGGCGCTCGATGCCGTCGATCTGGAGCTGTATCCCCGGCAATCGCTCGTCCTGATCGGTGGTTCGGGGAGCGGCAAGTCGCTCCTGCTCAAGTGCATCCTCGGCCTCGTGGTGCCGGACTCCGGTTCCATCGAGGTGGACGGGGCAGAAACCGTGTCGCTCACCGGCAATGAACGCATGGCCTGGATGCAGCGCTTCGGGGTGCTGTTCCAGCGCCAGGGGCTCTTCGACAGCCTCACGATCTGGGAGAACGTCGCGTTCCGTCTCCTGCATGAGCATGGCCTCTCGCGCAGCGAGGCGCGCGAGAAGGCGATCGGGAAACTCGGGCAGGTCGGTCTGCCACCCGAAACGGCGGACCTGTTCCCCGCCGAACTGTCGGGCGGCATGCAGAAGCGCGCGGGCCTTGCGCGTGCGATTGCCACGGATCCGGACATTCTGTTTCTCGACGAGCCCACCGCGGGTCTCGATCCGATCATGAGCAATATCATCAGCGACCTGATCAACGACCGGGTCGCCGACCTGGGCGCGAGCGTGATCTCGATCGTCAGCGACCTGGCCGTCGTGCGGCGCATCGCAGAGCGCGTGGTGATGCTGCATGAGGGGCGCGTGATGTGGTCCGGACTGGTCGGAGAACTGGACACGACCGAGAACCCCTACGTGCGCCAGTTCGTCAGCCAATCGACCGAGGGTCCGATCCGGATGCCCGCACTGGCCGGATAAAACTGCGGCCGTCAGGCGGCGCG
>JAYPUG010000021.1:9798-13358 GCA_038133965.1 Rhodospirillaceae bacterium
AAACACGCACTCGTCTCGAGGTCCTTTCCTGCGCCCAGGGCGAGGGAGAAGGCGCCGAGAAACACCTCCCGCGCATCGAGCGGGTCTATGACGGACCCGATTTCCGGTGCAATCGCCCGGAACGCGCCGTCGCCGTCGATCCAGCAGAACCCGTCCACTCCCGAGGTGACGGCGACCAAGGCGTTCGTGCACCCGGCGGCTGCTTTGAGGCCGTCCTGGATATCTCTCGTTTCCGTGAAGCGCTGGAGCCCTGTGGGCGAAAACACGACATGGCTAGCCAGTCGAGCGAAGTCTGCGTCCAGCGCATGTGGATCGGCGTTGCCATCCAGGACGGCCGGAATGCGGTGATCGTGTGCGGTCTGTAGCACCCGCGCCGCTGCCTCGGACCACCGCGAATCGACCAGTACGGCGCTGCAATCCTCGATCCGTTCGACGGGCAGCCAGCCGGAGTCGGGCTCGAGATCGTGGCCCGGAAATGCCGTCTCGATCTGGTTGCCATTGTCGTCGGTCAGGATCGAAGACACGGGTGAATGCGCACCTTCGATGAGACGGGTCTGGTCGGTCTGAACGCCGTGCTGGCGCAGCCCGGCTTCGATGCGCCGGCCTGTCTCGTCATTGCCGAGGCGACCCCAGAATGATGCATGGCCGTCCAGGCGGGCTACCGTGATGCTTCCCGTCGCAGCGGTGCCGCTTCCGCGCGTGTAGTAGCTGTCGGCGAAGTTGGTGGCGTTGAGGGGACGAACCTCGCGGGTCTCGAACACGTGATCCAGGAACGCCACACCCACGCAGATGATATCCACCACGTCCGGCTCCCGTCAGACGCTGCTCTTGCCGTAGTACAGCATGGAGGCGTGCTCGGCCTCGGCAAAGAAGAGCCAGCGTTCGACGAGAACGCCAACCGCCGAGCCTGCGACTGCGACGAGCAGGGCAACCAGCGCCACGCCGCCGGAGGTGGCACCGCCCGCAAGCAGGGCCGCGACGGGCACAACGCCGCCCAGGACCAAGGCGATCCGGCGCAGGCGGTCCGCATGCTTGCGTGCGATCACGTAGCCCATTTCGCGCATGATGTAGTTGGCGCTCGAATTCGGCGATTCGAGCAGCCGGACCGTGCCGATGTCACCCAGCCCCGTTGCGGATTCGGCCGTGGCGGCGGGGGCCGCGTGGTCGATACGCCGCCAGTAGGCGAGCTTCAGCAGCCAGGCGCCCGCCATTGCGACCGCCGCTGCCCACGACCATACGCCGGGTTCGATGCCGGCACATGCCGCGATGGCAAGGACCAGCGCCCCGCCGCTGGCGACGGCGAAAGCGAGATAGACCGGCACGACGAGAGGGTCGGTCCAGCGCGGGATCGCGCGCAGGCTGGCATAGATCATCCCCGTGCAGGCCACGGTTGCGGCTGCGAGCACGCCTGCGAGCACACCCACCCAAAGCCAGCCCGCCGAATTCGTTCCGGCGAGGACCCACGCCGCACCGAATGCGATTGCGGGCGGGTAGGTGGCGATGGCGGCCACGCCCTCGCGCGACAGCCAGGACGAGCGCCACTGGGTCAAGCCGCGCCATGCGCGTTCGGGGTGTCCGAGGTGGAAGGTCGACGACAGCAGACCGGCCGTGACCAGCCCCAGCGCGACGACGAACAGAACAGCGCCGACGACCGGGCCAGCGTGAATATGGCCGGCTCCGGCGAGAAGCGCGATCCACATGAGCGCACCGTAACCGGCGCCCGATGCGGTGGTGAAGAATATGACCGAATAGGCGGGATGCATGGTCTGTCCCTCCGTCGCTAGCGCGAGAGCATCCGGTCCACCCAGTCCAGGAAAGCGCTCCCGGTCGGGGCGCTTGCCGTTGCGGTGGCGGATGGTTCGGTGCCGGTTTCGGCCTTGTGTACGGTTCCTGTGCGCGGCGGGAGATACTTGTTGGTGGGGCGCATCTCCATCTCCGGCATCAGGTCGTAGCCGCCGCGATCGGCGACGAGCCGGCTGACCTCGGATTCCGGGTCTCCCAGGTCGCCGAAGTGCCGGGCCGAGGCGGGGCAGGTGGAGACGCAGGCCGGTACGCGATCGGCCTCATCGAGGTTCTCGTTCCCGATCCGGTCGATGCACAAGGTGCATTTCTTCATCACCCCGTCGGCATAGTCGTACTCGCGTGCTCCGTAGGGGCACGCCCACGAACAGAGCTTGCAGCCGATGCAACTGTCTGCGTTGACGAGCACGATACCGTCGGCCTCGCGCTTGTAGGACGCGCCCGTCGGGCAGACCGTCACGCAGGCCGGTTCCTCGCAATGCAGGCAGCTGCGTGGAAAGTGAACCGTGCGGCCTTCGGCTCCGTCGCCCGCCTCGAAGGTATGGACACGGTTGAACCAGACGCCCAGCGGGTCGGCACCGTACGGAGACTCGTCGGTCAGGGGCGCGGAGTGGCCGCCCGTGTTCCATTCCTTGCAGTTCACGGCGCAGGCATGGCACCCGACGCAGATGTCGAGGTCGATCACCAGGCCGAGTTTCTTGCCGGTCGTTCCGGGAAGACTGGTCATCCGTCACGGCCTCCCCGGTTCCGGCGCCAGCTGCCGCGGGGCAGGAAGCGTGCGCCGTAGCGCGAACGTGCGGGCGCGGGTTCGATACCGGGCGCCGGCGTGACGGGCGGATCGTCCGCTGCCGGGTCCGGGCTGTCGTCCTTTACGACACGAACCCGGAGATCGAACCAGGCGGCCTGGCCCGTAATCGGGTCGGCGTTGGCAAAGCGGTAGCCTTCGCGCGGCGGCAGCAGGTCCGTGATCAGGTGATTGAGAAGGAAGCCCTTGTTGGATTCCGGTGCGTCGGGCGACAGGTTCCAGGCGCCGCGCTTCTTGCCGATGGCGTTCCACGTCCACACCGTGTCGGGGTTGACGCCCTCCATGAATGCGATTTCGGCGCGGATCTGCCCGTAAGGGCTTTCGACGCGCACCCGGTCGCCATCGGCCAGCCCGTGGCCCTCGGCGGTCTGCCTGTTCATGTACAGCCGGTTCCAGCCGTGGATCTGGCGCAGCCAGGCGTTCTGCGAGCCCCAGGAGTGGTACATCGCCATCGGGCGCTGGGTCAGCGCGTGTATCGGGTAGGCATGCGGGTCCGTGTGCGTGTCTTCGAACGGCGCGTACCAAACGGGCAGCGGGTCGAAGGTCTCGGTGATCCGCTCGCGATAGTGGACAGGGGGGACCACGCTGCCGAAGCCCTGCGCCGCCAGCTTGAAGCGCTGAAGGGGCTCGCTGTAGAGCTGCAGCACGATCTGGTCGGGAGATGCGATCCAGCCCATCTCGGCGGCATAGTCCAGGTAGTCGCGGTTGCCGTGCTTGAAGTAGCGCTGGGACGGCGTGAACTCGCCCTTCCAGAAGCAGCCGTTCTCGACATAGCGCGCGAGCTGATCGGGATTGGGATCGCCGCGTCCGTGGGACGAGCCATCCGCTCCGCGCCAGCCCGCCAGCGGCCCGATGCCCGGTGTCCGCTCGTGATTTGCCAGGTAGTCGGGGTATCCGCCCGGAAAGCGCGGAGCGCCCGTGTCGTCGGTGAAGGCGGGCAGCCCCAGCCGCACAC
>JAYPUG010000022.1:0-13357 GCA_038133965.1 Rhodospirillaceae bacterium
GATCACCCTCAGGCGGCAGGGGTGCGTATCCCTCCGGGTACTCCTCGGCAATGAAGTTCGTTGTGAGACGCCCGTCTGCGAAGCGCGGGTGCGCCATGATCGAGGCAAGGAACGCCGTGTTGTGGCCGGTGCCCCGGATGTAATAGGCGTCGAGCGCGTCCTGCATCCGGGCGATGGCCGTCGCGCGATCCGGGCCGTGCGTGGCGAGCTTGGCGATCATCGGGTCATAGAACATCGAGATCTCGGACCCTTCGCCGACCCCGGTGTCGATCCGCACGTTCTGTCCGTCCTCGTCGGGCGTTCGATAACGCGCCAGCCGGCCGATGGCCGGCAGGAAATTGCGCGCCGGATCTTCTGCGTAAACGCGCGACTCGATGGCCCAGCCGTCGATCTTCACCTCGTCCTGGGTGAAGGCCAACTTCTCGCCGTCGGCGACGCGAATCATCTGCTCGACCAGATCGAGACCCGTGATCATTTCCGTCACAGGGTGCTCGACCTGGAGCCGGGTGTTCATCTCGAGGAAGTAGAAGTTGCGGTCCTTGTCGACAATGAACTCGACCGTCCCTGCGGAACAGTAATCGACCGCGCGGGCCAGCGCGCAAGCCTGGGCACCCATTTCCGCCCGGGTTTCGGTATCGAGGAAGGGCGACGGCGCCTCCTCGATAACCTTCTGGTGCCGCCGCTGGATCGAGCACTCGCGCTCGCCCAGGTGCACGACATTGCCGTGCGTGTCCGCAAGGACCTGGATTTCGATATGCCGGGGTTCCTCGATGAACTTCTCGATAAACACCCGGTCGTCGCCGAAGCTCGAACGTGCTTCGTTCCGGGCCGACCTAAATCCTTCACGCACTTCGTCCGCATCGTTCGCGATGCGCATTCCCTTGCCGCCGCCACCCGCGGATGCCTTGATCATCACCGGATAGCCGATGCCGTCGGCAATGCGCACGGCCTCGCCGTCATCCTCGATGATGCCCATATGGCCCGGCACGGTGTTGACCCCGGCCGCGTCGGCGATTTTCTTCGACTCGATCTTGTCGCCCATCGCCGCAATCGCATCGGGAGGCGGACCGATGAAGGCAATGCCCTCCGCCTCGAGCGTGCGTGCGAAACCGGCATTCTCGGACAGGAATCCATACCCGGGATGCACGGCCTCCGCGCCCGTTTCACGGATCGCATCCAGAATTCGATCTGCGACGAGATAGCTATCCGCAGCGGGCGGCGGACCGATACGAACGGCCTCATCCGCCATACGGACGGCCAAAGAGCCCGCATCCGCATCCGAATAGACGGCAACGGTCGCGATTCCCATTTTCTTCGCTGTGCGGATGACCCGGCAGGCGATCTCGCCCCGGTTCGCTACGAGAATCTTCGTAAACATGTCCGCGAAACCTACGAAACGAGATTGCCCGGCGCAATCGGCGAATCCTCCGACCAATGGCGAATCCGCACGTGGACGAACCGCCCCACGCCCCGTAGCCTAGCCCCCATGAACGAGGAGACCAGTCCCCCGCCGCAGACCGGCTACAACTGGCGCATACGACTTGCCAGCGTTCTGGTGGGCGGCATCACGGTACTCGTTGTCATCGCCGTTGGCAGCGTCCTCCTCATCATCTTGCTGAGCGCCACACGCAACACGTTCGAACTAATCGCCGACCGGTCCGAGAACACGCTCGATATTCTCGAAGCTCGGATCGAACGCCAGCTCGGACCGGCCGTCGATGCCGCCAGCGAGTTCGCCAGTCAGTTCGCCGACGGCAGACTGAACGTCGAACACAAACGCGAAAACACATTCCATGCCTTCGCCGGCGCCCTGTCGTCGAATCCGCACATGACCGCCCTGCTGTTCGTAAGCACAGACGGCAGTTCCCTGATCGTCTCGCGGCGAGAAGGTTTTCCGGTCGAGATAGCTCCCGACAGCTACGCGATCGAACGTTAGGAGTTTGCGATACGGAGCGCCCGCGAGGCGCGGACGCCCTTTTGGGCACCCCCGCTTTGGGTGCCCGCCGTAGAGCGGGCGATTCTCGCCCACGTCACGCCGGTTTGGCGCGGTGACGAACTTCTGGGCGTGGTCGTCGCATCTCTCACACTGGCGGGTATCTCCGATTTCCTGGACGACCTTCAGCGCAAGGAAAGCCTGAATGCCTTCATCCTGTACAATCAGGACCGCGTTCTGGCACATCCCCGGCTCGACGAGGCGATGTTCGAGCGCCCCAAGACACCCGCGGGCATACCGCTGCCGAGAGTTCAGGACTTTCCTGAGCCCTCCTTCCACATGCTCGCCGACGGCGGGGACAAGGCCGTTGTACTTCTGGAGTACGCGGCGAACATCCACGATGCACGCTCCGACGGCGAGTTTGTGATCATCACGCGCAACACGGAGAAATACGGCATCGAGCCGTGGATATTCGGCGTCATCCTCGAACGCGACATCGTGGGACGCGAGATCGTCCGGTTGCGGAATTCCGCGCTTGCCGGATTTGCGATCCTGTTGATCGCCGTATTGCTAGGATTCCTCTTTGCCCGGCGGCTGAACCGGCAGATCGGCGGCCTCGTGCGGTCCGCAGGTGCACTGACGGAACTGGAGATCGCGAGCGCACCCGAAGTGCCGGACAGCCGGATCACCGAGCTTTCCGACGCCGCGCGCGCATTCAACCGGATGATCGCGGCCCTTCGCCTGCTCGAGACCTACATCCCACGTCAGTTGGTCCTTCGTCTGATGCAGAGCGGCGAGGATATCTCGCAATCCGAAGAACGAGTGCTGACGATCATGTTCACGGACAGCAGCCAGCCGGTTTGTCATGTCGCCTCAGGACGCACGGGCAAAAATGCCCGAAGCGAACGCGAACATTGCCCAGGCCCATGTCCTGTTCCGGCTCGCCCGGCACCTTCTCGATGCCGGTCGCACCACAGAATCGGAAGACCTGATGGCAGAGGCAAGCCGTTTGCATCCCGATTCATGGGCGATCTGGCGGCAATCGGCGGAAAAGAACGAAGCTGGTTTGGCGACCACGCCAGCGTTTCTCGACCGTGTTCGCGCCCTAGGCGAGAAACGCTACTACCCGCCCCCGGACATCGAGGGCATGCCCTGACATCGCCATCTCGTCAGAGCGGAATGTTGTCGTGTTTCTTCCAGGGGTTTTCGAGCTGCTTGTTCTCGAGCAGGCGAAGCGCACGACACACGCGCCGCCGCGTGTTGTGCGGGTAGATCACGTCGTCGATGAAACCCTTCTGCGCCGCGACGAATGGATTGGCGAACCGCTTGCGGTACTCTTCCGTCCGCGCCTCGATCTTCGCCGGATCATCACGGTCTTCGCGGTAGATGATCTCGACCGCGCCCTTCGGCCCCATCACGGCGATCTCGGCAGTGGGCCACGCATAGTTGATGTCGCCCCGGATGTGCTTCGACGACATGACGTCATAAGCACCGCCATAGGCCTTGCGGGTGATGACGGTCACCTTGGGCACTGTCGCCTCCGCGTACGCAAACAACAGCTTCGCGCCATGCTTGATGATGCCGCCATACTCCTGCGCGGTGCCGGGCAGGAAACCCGGCACATCGACGAACGTGACGATGGGAATGTTGAAGCAGTCACAGAAGCGCACGAAGCGCGCGCCCTTCTTTGCGGAATCGATATCGAGGCAACCCGCCAGCACCATCGGCTGATTTGCAACGAACCCCACGGTCCGGCCTTCCATGCGCCCGAATCCGATGACGATATTCGCCGCATGATCGGGCTGGAGTTCGAAGAAGTCTCCTTCGTCCACGACCTTGGTGATCAGCTCCTTGATGTCGTAGGGCTTCGTCGGGTCGGGCGGCACAAGCGTGTCGAGCGAATCCTCCTGACGGTCGAACGGATCGCTCGTCGGCCAGACAGGCGGCTGCTCACGATTGTTCATCGGCAGAAAGTCGAAGAAGCGGCGCAGCTGGAGCAGCATCTCGACATCGTTTTCGAACGCGCCGTCGGCGACGCTGGACTTTGTCGTATGGGTCGATGCCCCGCCGAGCTCCTCGTGGGTGACCTCTTCATGCGTGACAGTCTTCACCACGTCAGGCCCGGTGACGAACATGTACGACGTGTCGCGAACCATGAAGATGAAGTCGGTCATGGCGGGCGAATAGACCGCGCCGCCCGCGCACGGCCCCATGATCGCCGAGACCTGCGGGATCACGCCCGAAGCATTCACATTGCGCTGGAACACGTCGGCATAGCCGGCAAGCGAGCCCACCCCTTCCTGGATGCGCGCGCCACCGGAATCGTTCAGGCCCAGAACCGGAACGCCGTTCTTCATGGCCATGTCCATGACCTTGCAGATCTTCTGCGCGTGCGCCTCGGACAGGGAGCCACCGAAAACCGTGAAGTCCTGCGAAAACACGAACACCTTGCGTCCGTTGATCAGGCCCCAGCCGGTGACCACTCCGTCGCCGGGGATCGGCTCGATATCCGCGGTCATTTCGTTCGGCGCCTGTTCGACGAACATGTCGAACTCCTCGAACGTGTTTTCGTCGAGCAGGAGTTCGATGCGCTCGCGCGCTGTCAGCTTTCCCTTGGCATGCTGGGATTCAATCCGCCGTTCGCCACCGCCCAGGCGTGCACGCATGCGGCGGGCTTCGAGTTCGTCGAGAATGTCTTGCATGGGGTTCTCCCGGCCCAAACGCCAGACCTATCCCATAGCAGGTTTTCGGAGATTCAGACCAGTTAGCCGAACATCGTCAGACCGCACGCAACAGTTCTAGAAATGCGGCCGCGACGTCGATCTCGCCGCGCAAAACGGAGCGCCGGGCTTCGGCCTCCTCATCGGCACCCCAGATTTCCGTCTGGAAGGATTCGTCGAGCTGGCTGACCTCGAATGCATCGCCGGCGCTCAGGTGACCGTTTGACAGGGCCAATGCCACGACCACCGAGCCGCTTGCTGCCACCGCGACCCCCAGTGCCGCCAATTCGAAATCGTCATGATTTGCGACGGCGCCACGCAGTTTCTCGATCGCGCCCGGATCCTGCTCGACGGGCAGCAATCCGTCGGTCGCGGCTAGTTCGGCATCGAACGTATCGCGCACCCATGCAAGGAGCGGTTCCCACGCCCGGGACTGGCGCGCGACGAGGGTCGTCGGCCCAGGCGCCCGGTAACAAACGAGATCGGTCTCGGCATACCCCGCAACCTGATCGACATAGGCGTCCCGGTTTGCTGCGACCCGGTCCAGGGCTGTCGCGGCGATGCGGGTCATCGGCATACCCGCAACGTCGATCTCCTCGCGCTGCGACCGCCATTCCCCGGCCACCGCCTCGGCCAGGCTATTCGTCGGGACATTGAGCACATTGCGCAGCGGTGTTCGCACCGGGCGCCCGTCCAGTCTGACCTCGAACCCGCTCCCGTCGTCCGGGGTCGTCACCGCCACCTGTTCGTAGAAACGCTTCATTCGCACTACCGGTCCAGCCGGTCCCTCAGCCCCTCGATCGCGCCGCCGATACCGCCACCCGAACCCCGGGTTTCCAGAGGTGTGTTGGGCGTGGCATCACTTTGTCCGTCGTTGGTTTTCGCGAACTGAACGCACGGATGATCGTTACCGCCCAGTTCGGTCAAACCAAGCAGGGCTACAGGCGGGAACACCACCGCGCTGATCAGGCTGCCGATCTTCGCCAGCGAACCCACAGGATCAGGACCGAAACTGGGATCGTCGAGTGGTCCGCGCACGTTCACTGGCACGGCGAGACTGAGGTCGAGCCCTCGCGGAGACGGTGAAATCTTCAGATTGTAGCGCTCCTTGCCAAGGTCCACATTTCCACTCATCGTCACCGCAATAACCTCGGTATCGAGCACACCGACCTTGCTCGTGGCGACACCGTTCCTGATCTCGAAATCGGTCGCGAGGTACTCGACGATCACCCACTCCTTGCGGTCGAGAAGCTCACCGATTCCCGAAAACACACCACTCACATAACCCAGCCCCTCGTTCCGCATACGGCCCTTGGCCATGAGCACGCGCGTGTGCCCGTTGAGCGATGCCATGATCTCAGCAACCGAACGGCCGGCTCCCGAAAGTGCAACATTCAACCGGCCCTGCCCCTCGATGACATCGAGATCGGCAAAGTCCTTCAGCACCTGCCCGACCTTCACGTTCGGTGCGCTGAAGGACAGGTTCACCAATGGTGTCCCCGCACGCGCATCGATATTGAACGAACCGCGGACGTCCCCTCCTCCATAGGCGAACGTCAATGGCCTGACATCGAGCACAGCTTCGTCAAGGACCACACGAATGTCTGTATCGCGGTAGGTCCCGTAGGGCGTTATCAATTCGCCCGCCTTCAACGATACATCCGCTTCCAGGATGGACAGAAAGTCGATCGGCAGCGGATCGTTCGGGAACACCCGCTCCGATGCGCCACCGTCACTCCCCGATTTCTGCTCCGCCTCTTCGCGCGATATGAGTTCGGGCCTGTGCGCCGCCTCTTCATCGGGAAACCAGCGCGTCAGGTCGAAAAAGGGAGCGGTCACCTGAGCCGAAATACGAGG
The DNA here is from genome assembly GCA_038133965.1 of Rhodospirillaceae bacterium. Lineage (GTDB taxonomy): Bacteria > Pseudomonadota > Alphaproteobacteria > UBA6615 > UBA6615 > JAYPUG01. Next base: position 6,511 of record JAYPUG010000022.1, read on the forward strand.
TTTCGTGCCACGTAAATCCACTTCACCGCTGCCCGAAAGCACGGAATCGCCGCTGCGCAGCGACAGTTTCTCGACACGGGCGTGTTTCTCGTCGCCCTTCATCGAAATCTCCAGATCGAGCGGCCCGACATCCGGCAGGTCCACCCCGAGCAAGGGTTCGAAGAAATCGAGCGTTTGCCCTGTTCCCTCAAGAGCGATGTCATATTCCGCCTGCGGGCTACCGGACAGGTTCGCAACATTCACCGTTCCCGAAATCCTGCTGCGATCGAATGGGAGCGCGTCCAGGGTCACCGTTGCACTGTCTTGAGTACCCGTGGCGCGAACGTCCCCGCTGATGGTCCCGGCGCCCGATATCCCGCCCTCGACATAGGGTCGCAAGATATCAAACGACTGGCCGTCGGCACTGAGCGACACGTCGTATTCCAGGGCCGGCTCGCGGTCGAGCCCGCTCAGGTTTATCCGACCCGTAAAGGTCGAGTGGCCGGCGCGCACATCCGTAACCTCGATCCGAGCCTTCTGACGGTCACCAATCGCGCGAACAACGCCGTTGATGGGGCCGATATCGGGGAGGTCTGTACCCACAAAGGGTTCGATGATCGCGAGTGTCTGAGCGTCGGCCGTCAGGCTGACATCGTAGTCGATGGCAGGCGGTTTCGCGCCGATGGACACCGTAATTGCCCCCGACAGCTGGATGTTGTCGGCCGTGACGGCGTTCGGCTCGAGCCGCAGGCGCTCGAGATTTCCGATGACATTGATAGACCCCGTGAGCGGACCCAGCCTGTCGAGCGGCATATCGGTGTAGATCGAAGTCAGTCTGAGCGACTGACCGTCGAGCGCGAGCTTCAGGTCGTATGTCAGGTCGAAATCGTCGGCCATTGTCGCCTTGGCCATACCGGTGATCCGCGCCCCGTCGGCATCGATGCGGATCTTCTCGATAACCGGCGCATCGGCTTCTCCAGCAACATGGGCCGTCAGGGAGATCGGTCCCAGTTCGGGGAGCCGCGTTCCCACGAACGGCTCGATGCGCCCAAGCCCATCGCCTTTGATCGCTATATCGACATCGAACCCGTCCGGATTGTCGGCCTGACGCACACCGCCCTCGATCTCGACACCGAAACCGAGAATCTCGCCCGCGAGCATGACCGGAACCGGATCGTTGCCTGACAGTATCGATCTCAGGGAACCGACACGCCCTTCCAGGTCCACTTTCGCCTGGCTGTGGCCCAGACGCAGGTCGCCCTCGACAACGATCTCCAGCGGCCCGTCCGTCTCGGATGGCACCGCGCGTGCCCGCGCAAGCTCGAACACCGTCGTCGACCCGGCAACACCGTCGGTGTAGCTCACGACGAGGTTCTCGATCTTCGCAGACGCAAATCCGACACCCAGGCCGCCGCCATCCCGGTCAGACGAGCGGTCGTCTCCGCCGGAGCCAAAATCGAGATTGCTGCGACCATCGGCATGGGTCTCGATCCGGATGCTCGTGTCACGAAGTGTGAGATCTTCGGCCTGAAAACTGCCACCCAGAAGCGGCAGAATTCGAAACCGCGCATCGAGCAACCCGACATGGAGCATTTCTGCCTGCGTGCTCCAATCGGCGTTGGACAGACGCACATCGCGAAGGATCAGCCGTGTCGTCAGGCCCAGATCGAGTTCGATAGGCCCGCCAAAGCTGATATCCCGTCCCGTTTCGTTTTTGACCATCCGGGCAATCCGGTCGGTCTGGGAGTTGGGATCGAGATTCAGCGCCCAGGCTACGGCCGCGACGACAAGCGCAACGAACAGAACGCCCGCAATCTTCAGCACTCTGCGAGTTCGCATCCAAACCTGCCCAAGCCGCTCGATGTTGCAATCTGCACCGCGGCAAAACGAGTCTTAACGCAGCCCGGGGACAGGCGCGAAGCGATTTGGCCGGAACGCCTAAAACATCACACAATTGCCCAGTTTCAGGGGGTTTAGGGATCGAAACCGAGGGATTCCCAACTTGCCCGCAACTCTGGTTCGAGGGGTGCTGCGAGATCGAGCCGAACATTGGTTCCGGGATGTGGAAGCGACAGGCCAGACGCGTGCAGATGGAGACGCTCCGCCAACCCCGCGACCATGTTTTCCCGACCGCCATACTTGCGGTCACCCACAATCGGGTTGCCAATAGCCGCACAATGAGCACGAAGCTGATGTGTGCGCCCCGTGTGCGGCCGCAGTTCGAGCCAGGAGAACCTGCGCGCCGCGTGATCCACGATGCGGTACGCGGTCTCCGCCTCCTGCCCGACATCGTCTTTCGCCATCCGCTCCGCGCCCGGGCGCCCCTGCTTGGAAAGCGGCAGGTCGATGACCCCCGCTTCCGGCTCGGGAACCCCCCTGACAATCGCCCAGTAGGTTTTCGTCACCTCTCGGCCACGAAAAAGTTGCGCCAGTTCTCGCGCCGACCGCCGGCTGCACGCGAGCACGAGAAGACCGCTCGTATCCTTGTCGAGCCGGTGAACCAGCCTCGGGCGTTCGGCGGCATCGAAACGCAGCGCATCGAGCATGCCGTCGAGATGACGCGTCGTGCGCGATCCGCCCTGCACGGCAAGTCCCGAGGGCTTGTTGAGCGCAATCAACCAGTCGTCTCGATAGACTACACGTTCGCGAAGTGCCTCGGCGTCCTCCTTTGGAACGGTTCGCCTAGGGGCCTCGCCGTCGATCTCATCGGGTGCGCGCGGCGGAATACGCACCTCCTGGCCCGCAACGAGCCGTTGCCCGGGTTTTGCGCGCTTGCCATCGACCCGAACCTGCCCGGTGCGCAACCACTTCGCCAATTCGCCGTAACGCACATCGGGAAAGTGCCGCTTGAACCAGCGATCGAGCCGAACGTCGCCATCATCCACCGCAACGGCGACGTGACGGACGGATCTCTCCCTGTTCTCGCTCATGCAAGAAACAGACGCGCCACGCGCAGTCCAACGAACAGCGCACCGATGGACACCGCAACCGACGCGCCCAGGTACAGCAACGCGAAACCTGTCTGACCACGTTCGTACAAAGTCACGACATCGAGCGAGAAGGTCGAGAAGGTCGTGAATGCGCCGAGAAGGCCGACCGTCAGCAGGGCGCGTATCTCTGGTGTCACGGTCCAACTGACAGCAAACGCGTGTGCGAGAAAGCCCAACATGAACGAACCGCAGACGTTTACGGCAAATGTCCCCCACGGAAAGCCGTGGCCAATGAGCGACACCATTGCGACATTCACGAAGTGACGGCCGAGCGCTCCAGCCGCCCCTCCCACGGCTATGGCGAGAAGCATGTTCATGGTGCGGCGAAGCTATCCCCCGGCATCGCGTCGTGTCACGCGTCCGGATCGCCGCTCCCGCGTTCGGTGCGAAGCTTCGCCCAGTACGCCAGACGCTTCGCGATTTCGCGCTCGAAGCCGCGTTCGACCGGGCGGTAAAAAGTTTCGCGCCCGATACCGTCCGGGAAATAGTTCTGCCCGGAAAACCCCTCCTCCGCATCATGGTCGTAGGCGTAGCCTGACCCGTAGCCGAGATCCTTCATCAACCGGGTCGGGGCATTCAGGATGTGTTTGGGCGGCATCAAGGAGCCCGTTTCCTTCGCGCTGCGCATTGCCGCGCCAAAAGCCGTGTAGGCCGCATTCGACTTCGGTGCACTCGCCAGATAGATCGCGCACTGCGCCAGCGCGAGTTCCCCCTCCGGGCTGCCGATGCGCTCATAGGCCTCCCACGCGGCCAGCGCCTGGCGCAACGCCTCGGGATCCGCAAGTCCGATATCCTCGACCGCCGCACGCGCAAGGCGGCGCGCGATGAAACGCGGGTCTTCACCACCGGCGAGCATGCGGGCCAGCCAATAGAGCGTCGCATCGACGTCGGAACCGCGCAGCGACTTGTGAAGCGCGCTGATCAGGTTGTAGTGGCCTTCCTGACTCTTGTCGTAGAGCGGTGCCCGCTTCTGTACTGTCTCGATCAGAACGGCGGTGTCGATGGGGCCGTCCACATCGAGCGCAAACAATTCCTCGGCAAGATTGAGGAGGTAGCGCCCGTCGCCGTCCGCCATGGCCTTGAGGGCAAGCCGGGCATCATCGCCCACGGGCAACGTACGCCCTTCCAGGGTTTCAGCACGCGCGAGCAATTCCTCCAATGCCCGCTCGTCGAGGCGGTTCAGCACAAACACCTGACAACGCGACAGCAGGGCCGCATTGATCTCGAACGATGGGTTTTCCGTCGTCGCGCCGATCAGGGTGACCGTCCCGTCCTCAACATAGGGCAGGAAACCGTCCTGCTGGGCTCGATTGAAACGGTGAATCTCGTCAATAAACAGAAGCGTGCCCTTGCCCCCGGCACGTCGAGCCGACGCCCGCTCGAACACCTTGCGAAGGTCGGCAACACCGGAGAACACGGCCGAGAGCGGCTCGAATTCAAAATCGGTTTCGTGGGCAAGAAGCCGCGCAATTGTCGTCTTGCCGCATCCCGGCGGCCCCCACAGGACCATGCTGGCGAGGCGACCGCGTGCAATCATGCGGCCGACGGGTCCATCCTGGGCGAGCAGATGGTCCTGCCCGACCACGTCAGACACGGTTTCGGGCCGCATCCGGTCAGCCAGGGGCCGTGGTGCCTGGCTGGAGAAGAGTTCCGATTGATCCGCGGGAGCGCTCATCCCGAGACCGTCAGCGAAAGCACACGCCCGCCGCGCCGGATGCGAATCTGCCAGCGTTGGGCACCGCTTGAAACGGCGGCACGCAGATCCGAAACGGTTTCGATCCGCTGTTCGTTGAGACCGATCACAATGTCGCCGGTGCGAAACGCCAGACGATGGGCAGGACTGCCGGATGCGATGTCGCGGATCACCACGCCCGTCTCGAAATGGTTGCGCCCCATCTCCTCGGCCACCGCCGGTGACAGATTGGCCACGGTCGCACCGGCAAACGGGTTTCGGCCGCGCAACTGGCTTTCCTCCCGTGCAGGAACCTCGGGGGGCAGTTCGAGATCGAGATCCACTTCGAACATGCGCCCCGGCCGTCGCACGGTCAGACGTGCGGTCTCGCCCACCACTCCAGTAGCAATCCGGAACCGCAAGCCCTCGGAATCGATGACCGGCTGTCCGTCCACCGATGTGATGATGTCGCCCGAGCGCAGGCCCGCGCGCAATGCCGGCCCCAACTCGTGGATCTGGGAAAGGATGACACCGTCAGGTCTCTCCAGTCCGATCGCCTCGGCGATATCCGCCGTGACCGTGTCGAACCGCGCACCCAACCAGGCACGCTGAAGGGCAGCACCGGTGCCTGCGCCGGCGATCACGGTACGCACCATGTTCGATGGCACCGCGAAGCCGATCCCCTGGCTACCGCCACTGCGCGAGAAGATCGCCGTGTTGATCCCCGCGAGACGGCCATCCATGCGCAACAGGGCGCCGCCCGAATTGCCCGGATTGATCGCGGCGTCCGTCTGGATGAAGAAGTTAAAGTCCGAAATACCGACGTTCGTGCGCGCCAGGCCGGACACGATGCCGCTTGTGACGGTCTGACCGACACCGAAGGGATTGCCAATCGCGAGGACCAGGTCACCCACCTCGAGTTCGTCGCTGTCGCCCAGTTCGATGAAGGGCAAGGTCTCGTCGCCCGTATCGACCTTGAGGATGGCGAGATCGGTGCGTTCGTCCTCGCGCAGGATTTGTGCGTCGAACTCGCGGCGATCGGACAGGACCACCGTGATGCTGTCGGCTCCTTCGATCACGTGAAAGTTCGTGACGATCAGGCCGTCGGGCGCGACGATCACGCCGGAGCCGAGCGAGTTTTCCACCTGCTCACGCCTGGGATTTCCCGGAAACGAATCGCCGAAGAAACGCCTGAAGAACGGGTCGTTGAACAACGGCGAACCCGCACCACGTCGGACCACTTCCTTTCGCGTGAAAATGTTCACAACGGCAGGGCCCGCGTCGCGCACGAGCGGTGCAAAAGACAACATCACCTCGTTGCCCGATTCCGGCACCGTTCGTTGGGCGGACGCCGGACTGGCGGGAACTGCGACGACGAGGACCATGGCGGCCCAAACGGCAATCAGGAGCGAGATGGTGCGCATGGCCCGATTTTAACGCCGTTGTCCGGCGAATTCATCGTTGCGTCGCAGTCGAAATGAAAAGGGCCGCCCCAAAAGGACGGCCCGGAAAAGAATGTCCTTCTGGAAGGCGGTCAGGCCGCCTCCTCTTCGAAGTCCTCGTCCATCTGCACCGGACCCGAATCCAGGCCCTTCGCATCTTCGTCGCGGTCCACGAGTTCGATGACAGCCATCGGGGCGGAGTCGCCATAGCGGAAACCCGCCTTCAGGACACGCGTGTATCCTCCGGGACGCTCCCCATAACGTTCGGCGAGCGTGGAGAACAGCTTCTCGACCAGCGCGCGGTCACGCAACGTGCTCAGCGCCTGCCGACGTGCGTGCAGGTCGCCGCGCTTGCCGAGAGTGACAAGACGGTCGACGATCCGCCGCAATTCCTTCGCCTTCGGCAGCGTCGTCATGATCTGCTCGTGCTTGATCAAAGCCGCCGCCATGTTGGCGAACATCGCCTTGCGGTGGCTGCTCGTGCGGTTGAGCTTGCGGGGGCCCTTGCGGTGACGCATCGGTACTACTCCTGCCCGATCGTGCCGTTAGAACGGCTCTTCGAGGCGCTTTGCCAGATCTTCGATGTTTTCCGGCGGCCAGGCCGGGATTTCCATTCCGAGATGCAGTCCCATCTGGGACAGCACTTCCTTGATTTCATTCAACGATTTGCGGCCAAAGTTCGGCGTGCGCAGCATCTCGGCCTCGGTCTTCTGAACCAGATCGCCGATATAGACGATGTTGTCGTTCTTCAGGCAGTTCGCCGA
>JAYPUG010000023.1:0-10385 GCA_038133965.1 Rhodospirillaceae bacterium
CACCGGTTTTGAAGACCGGGCGCCCCACCGGGGAACGTTCCTCCTCCGCGTTCATACTTGGACAGTTGGGGTGCCGAGGGCAAGTCGCGCACCGGTCGCGCGCGGCACATCTGTCGTGCGCTATCGCGGTCGTGGCGGTGGGGCTAGTATGTGTCGAAACGATATCCTCAAGGGGGAGAGCAAGATGAAACTGGTACGTTTCGACGGCGGCAAGACCGGCATCCTGGCTGGCGATTCCGTGATCGATGTGGGCGCGAGCGGCAAGGTCTCGCAGTATCTGGCCGGTGACGGCCGCGGAAGCTGGCAGGACCTGATCGCCAACTGGGACGCCGCGCGCGATTCGATGGCCGCCCTCGAGGCGAGCGGCGAGGGGGCGGTTCCCCTCGCGGGTGTTGCCCTTGAGGCGCCGCTGCCGCGCCCGGACGGCAAGATCATTGCGCTCGGCGCAAACGTGGCCGCGCACGCCGCGAACGCCTTCAAGGCGATCACGGGCGAGGAATTCGGAGAAGACCAGTTCTATCAGAACAAGCACGACGGCCTGCCGCCCTGGGGCTTCCTGATCCTGGCGGATACGGTCGTCGGGCCCGGTGCCGAGGTCACGCCCGAGGCGAGCGTCCAGAAGTACGACTACGAATCCGAGGCTGCGGTCATCCTCGCCGGCGGCGGTCGCAACATGTCGGAGGGCGATCTCTCCGTGTGGGGGCTGACCGCCTGGAACGACCTGTCGATCCGCGACGGCCGCCTGGGTATCGGCGTGCCGATCCACACGGGCGCGTTCAACTGGGCGCTGGAGAAGAATTTCGACACCGGCAATGCCTGCGGTCCCTGGGTGGTTGTGGATGAGGATTTCGACATCAACAACCTGCAGTGCAAGACGCGGGTGAACGGCGAGACGCGCCAGGACTGGAACACCTCGGACATGATCTACGGCTTCGCCGAGAGCGTGGCCTTCATCTCGCGCTACACGGCGATCCAGCCGGGCGACATCATCCTGTCGGGCACCGGCCAGGGCACGGCCGTCGAGAGCGGAGCCGATGGCGACCGCTGGCTCAAGCCGGGCGACAGGGTGGAGATCGAGGTCGAGGGCGTGGGCGTGCTCGAAAACACCGTGGGAAGCTGGTAGCCGCGCGCGGGCGGGCAATGACGGGCAAGACGGCGCTCGTCGTCGGCGGCACCGGCATCATCGGCGGGGCGCTGAGGGTGCTTCGGGGGGCGTCGGGGTCCGGGGATGTGCGCGTCGCGGCCCGCGACCCGGCCGGCCTGCCCGACGGCGTGGTGCCGGTCGCGGTCGATCTGCTCGACCCGGCATCGGTCGCGGCGGCGGGCGACGGCCTGACCGGTGTCACCCATGTCTTCTATGCGGCACTCCAGGCGCGCCCCACCCTGGCCGAGGAGGTGGCGCCCAACCTGGCGATGCTGGTCCATCTCGTCGATGCGCTCGAGGCGCGGTCGCCGGGGCTCGAGACCGTCTCGATCATGCAGGGCGGCAAGGCCTACGGGGCGTTCATCGGGCCCTATCCGACACCTGCGCGCGAGTCGAATCCGCGCCACATGCCGCCCAATTTCTACTTCGACCAGGAGGACTTCCTGCGCGCCCGCCAGGCCGGGAAGGGCTGGGGCTGGGTCGTCATGCGTCCCGGCATCGTCGGCGGGGTTTCGACCGGCAATCCGATGAACCTGACCGCCGTGATCGCGGTCTTCGCCGCGATATCGCGCGAGCTCGGGCTGCCGTTGCGGTTCCCGGGTACGCCCGAGGGGTACAGCGCGCTGCACCAGGCGACCGATGCGGGCCTGCTGGCGCGCGCGACCGAATGGACGGCGACGAACCCGGATTGCCGGAACGAGATCTTCAACGTCACCAACGGCGACTATTTTCGTTGGGAAGGCCTGTGGCCGCGTTTCGCCGACTGGTTCGGCATGGACATCGGCGACCCGCAGACGATCCGGCTGACAGAAGTCATGGCCGACAAGGGCCCTTTGTGGGAGGCGATGAAGGCAAAGTACGGCCTCGCCCCCTACGCCTATGAACAGGTGGCGGCATGGGGCTTCGGCGACGCCGCGTTCCACCGCCACTGGGATGCCGTTTCCAACGTGAACAAGCTCAAGCAGTTCGGCTTCCTCGAATGGATGGACAGCGAGGAGATGTTCCTCGGCCTGTTCGAGGAGATGCGCGCGGCGCGGCTGTTTCCCTGATCGGCGTCAGTTCGGGCAGGGCGTGCCGGCGAGGAAACCGCGGATCGCGGAAACGAAGTCCGGTGACAGCGGCAGATCGGGGTTCCGGTAGGCCGCGAGGTTCCCGTCGCGGTCCGCCAGCACATCCTTGAGGACATGGTTCATCTCCGGGACAAGGGCCGCCGTGGCATCCGGTCGCGCGGCCTTCAGGGCGTCGAAGTCCGCTTTGTCCACCTGCAGGTCGCGGCCGGCCGAGACAATCAGGGTGGGAACATCGAGCTGGGCGAGTTCGCGCGCCGGATCGATATCGAGCACGGAGACCAGATAGGGTTGGACGCTCGGCCGGAAGATGTTGCGGAGGCTGTCAGGGACGTCCGCGACGGTTTTCCCGCCCGCAAGCGCATCGAGGATCGACAGCGCGCGCGTGCGCACCCCGGCGTCCGTCAGGTTGCGTGACAGTTGTTCACGCAACAGCCCGCCCAACGTGCGCCCGGGCGAGGTCACCAGCATCAGTCCGGCGAGTGCGCGTCGCTCCGCGACAAGAGTTGCGATCAGTCCGCCCTCGCTGTGTCCCAGCATGAACACGCAGGTGACCCGTTCGCGGCTTCCGGCCCAGTCCGCCCAGCGTCGGGCGTCCTCGACGAAGTCGTCGAAGCGCAGGGCCGCCTCGTCGGTGACCAGCGCCTTGCTGGCGCCGATTCCCCGCTTGTCGTAGCGAAGGACGGCGATGCCAGCCGCTGTCAGCGCATCGGAAATCTGCTCGAGGTTGTTCGTGTGCACGCCGAGCCGGTTGTTGCCGTTTCGGTCGGTCGGACCCGACCCGGCGACGATGACGACGGCCTTGTGCGTGTCCCCGGTGTCGGGGGTCGCATAGGTGCCGCCCAGCCCGTCGAGGCGCACGTCGCGTTCGCCCGCATGGGCGTATGCGGACAGTGTGAACGCGAACAGGGCTAGGGTCAGCGCGCGCCAGGCCATGGCGCAGGGTCGCTCAGGCCCGGATATATATCCAGCCTTCGGCTTGCAGCCGGGCGATGGTTTCGACGGCGGCGGGCACGGTTGCGATTCCCTCCGGCGCCGCCAGGCCCCGGTTTGCAAGGGTGTTCCGGCACAGGCGCAGGGCCGCGTCGGTTTCGCCGTCGCGTTCGTTCAGTGCGGCGGGGACGGCGTCGGCGTTGGCGACGATGACGATCTCGGCGTCGGGCTGGCGCGCACGCAGATTGCGAAAGTTCGAGCGCGCGCGGGCGAGCGCGCCTGCCGTTGGAGCGTGAAGCACGATCCGCACGGTCAGATGCCTCCGCCCTGGTCAAACAGGCCCGACAGGTCGGCCTTCACGCGCGCACCGACGCGGGCGACCTCCTCCGTTTCGCGGCCGCGCGGGCGCGGGGCCTCGACATCGTAGCTGCGCACGACCTTGGCGGGCGTGCCGCCGAGAAGCAGCACCCGGTCGCCCAGATAGACCGCCTCGTCGATGTCATGGGTGACGAACAGGATGGACTTTCCGGTTTCATGCCAGATGCGGAGCAATTCGTCCTGAAGGGTCTGGCGGGTGATCGCGTCCAGCGCACCGAAGGGCTCGTCCATCAGCAGAAGATCGGGTTCCACGGCCAGTGCGCGCGCGATACCCACGCGCTGACGCTGGCCGCCCGACAGCTCGTGCGCCCAGCGGTTGCCATAGTCGGCCAGGCCGACGAGGCGCAACGCATCTGCCACCCGCCGTTCGCGCTCGGCGCGCGATACGGCGAGCCCTTCGAGACCAAGCGCCACGTTGTCGCGCACGCGCCGCCACGGCATCAGGCGCGCCTCCTGGAAGACCATCGCGACCGGCCGCCGGTCGGGGCGGGCCTCGATGTGGTGCGCGACGGTGCCCCGCGTCGGAGACAGCAGGCCCGCGATGACGCGCAGCAGGGTCGATTTGCCCGCGCCCGACGCGCCGACCACGATCACGAACTCGCCCTGTCCGATATCGAGGTCGATATCCGCAAAGACAGGTTCGTCCGCGCCTGGAAACGTCTGCGCGATGTTGTCCAGGGAAACTATCGTTGCCATTGCAGCAACCGGTTCTGCACCGCGACGAACAGCATGTCGCTCAGGCCGTAGAGCAGCGCGATGGTCAGCATGTAGACGATCACCACCTCGGTGGCGAGAAGGCCGGCCGCTTCCATCATGCGCTGGCCGATTCCCGTGATCCCGAAGAGCTCGGCGGCGACGACGGTCATCCACCCCTGGCCCAGCCCGGCCCGCAACCCCGAGAGGATGCCCGGCGCGGCGGCGGGCAGGATGACCTTGTGCAGGCGTGCGGCAAGCGAACGGTGGCCGAACGATGCCGCCAGCTCGATCAGGTCGGGATCGACCCCGCGCACGGCGGCGTGGGCGGTGAAGTAGTTGATCCAGAAAATGCCGATCGCGATGATGAATGCGGCCGCGGTTTCGCTGACGCCGAACCAGATGATCGCGAACGGAATCCAGGCCAGCGGCGGGATCGGGCGCAGCAGGCGCGCGACCCAGGCTTGCGCGGCGTCGAGCGTGCGGAACAGCGCGACGGCCGTCCCGACCGAAACGCCCAGCAGCGAGCCGGCGGCCAGTCCGATCAGATAATGGTTCAGGCTGGCGAGCACCATCGCCTGCCAGAATCCGAACGAAATCTCGGAAAACAGGGTGGCGGGCAGGCTGCTGGGTGCCGGAAGCAGGGTGGAGGCGATCACGCCGCTCTGCGCGATCGCCTCCCAGAACCCCAGGAAGGCGAAAAGGCCTGCCGCACCGAGAAGGGTGCGGGTGGACGACATCGGTCAGTTCGTCGCGGCGTTGTAGAACGACGTGTCGAACAGTTCGGCGAGGGGGACCGGTTTCTTGAGGGTCCCGAGCTCTGCCGAGAAGTCGTGCATCACCTTGGTTGCCGGCTGGATCTGCGTCGGATCGGCCACGAAGTTGCTGATCTGCGAGCGCATCGCGCGCTGGATCGTCTCCAGCGGGATCAGGCCCTGGCCGAGGAACGCATGGACGTGCGCCGCCGCCCGGTCGGGGTCCTCGTTGATCAGGCGCGTCGCCCGCGTGTGCAGTTCGACGAGCGTCTGGACCGCGTCGCGATGTTCGGCGATGACGTTCTCGCGCACCGCGACCACGGCGCCGGGCTGATTCTCCAGCATTTCGCCGCCCTGGGCCACGATTCGCGCGTCGGGCAGGCGTTCGCCGATGATGGTCACGATCGGCTCGAGGATCGAGGCCGCATCGACGGAACGCGCCAGCATTGCCTGCTGGACCTTGCCGGCGCCCATGCCGAGAATCTCGATGTCGCCCTCGGCCAGTCCGGCGACCTTGATCAGCCAGTGACGGAACACCGTGTCGGGCACCGAGCCCTTGGGCAGTGAGGCGATTCGGGGCTTGCGGCCCGTCTTCTCGGTAAAGGCGCGCACACCCTCGGCCGGACTTGCCGCTGCGGCCATGACTTCGCCGAACTCACCCTGGGTGATCAGCGCGATCTGTTCGATCACGTTGCTGGCGACGACCTTGATCGGCACGCCGTTTGCGCGCGAGACCATTGCCGGGCCGATGCCGAAGTACATCACGTCGTAGTCGCCCGCGGCGATCGCCTGGACGATGGCAGGCCCCGACGAGAATTTGGTCAGCTCGAGCTCGAGCCCGGCCTCTTTCGTCCAACCTTCGCCTTCCATGACGAAGAGCTGCGTCATCGGCATGATCGGGATGTAGGCGACCCTCAGCTTCGTCTGGGCTGTCGCTGCGCCCGGGCCAAGGATAAGCAACGCCGCGGCCAGCGCCGCGAACGTGCGTGAGAGAGTCCTAAAAACTTTGTTCATGGCGGGTGTCCTTCCGTCTCGCCGATTTCAAGCGAGACTGTATATAGGACTAACACCCACCAGAACAATGTGTGAAATATTAATTCACACAGTATTTTAGTTGTTTAGGAATCATCCCCGAAATACGCCTTGTCGTCGGCGCTCAGCTCGTAGGACGGCTGACTGGGCCAATCCTTGATGCGGGTCGAGAAGTCTCCGCCGTAGCGCACGCGGAACAGCAGTGAGCGTTGGGGGCCGTTCTCGTACTCGTGCACTTCACCCGGCGGGTGCACGATGAAGGCGCCCGGCTTCACCTCGATGGTCTGGTCGGGCGTGCGCATGACGCCGCCGCCCTCGAAGCAGAAGTAGATTTCAGTGGCATTCGGGTGGCAGTGGTTCGGGCTTGTCTGGCCCGGTTCCCAGCAGGCGACGGTGACATCTCCCTCGGCGACGGTATCAAGAATTTTCTCGACGTGGCGCTGCGGGTTCCATTCCTGCTCTTCGGCAAGGTCGTAGGCGATCATCGGTTAATCCTCCCTGATGACGATGGTGTGAGTTTAGCGTTGCAGTGCGTGTGAGGTAAGCGAGCCGCGAACGAAAACGCCGCGCCGGAGTGCGGCGCGGCGTCCATTTCGCGGGGTGTCCGGCGAAACGCTACTTGTTCTTCTGGGACTCGTAGAAATTGACGAGTTTGACCACGTCCGCGGCGTCGATCCGCCCTAGCGGACCGTCGCTGTAGCTCGAGCCGATGACCTTGCCATCCGCACCGACGACGAACTCCGACGGCTGAATGATCTGGCGGCGGTCTTCCCACCAGGAACCCAGTGCATCCGCGATGTCGCGGGATACGCCGTATCCGACGGGGAAATTCACTTCGTCGGCCACTTCCTTGGCCTTATCGAGGTCATCGACACTGGCGGCGACGATCTTCACGCCGATCTTGTCGAACTCATCCTTGAGGTTTGCGAAGCCGACCAACTGACGGCGACAATAGGGTCACCAGTGGCCGCGGTAGAAGAGGATGACCCGATACGGTGCATCGAGGCCATCGGGCAGGTCCAGCGTTCCCCCATCGACGAGATTGAGCGTCAGAACGGGAAATGCGGAACCGATGCCAAGTTTTTCAGACATGCTCGTTCCTTTACCGATAGGAGTACCGAAGGCTGGCACACGTTTACGCCTGTATCGTGCCTGCGTCGCTGGCGATTTGTAAACATGAGTCGTCCCGCGAACCTTGTCAGGCCCGGTCCCGGCATTGTAATTGGTAGGCACGCGGAACGGGCAACGGCCTCCAGGGCCGGAGAAAAGGGGAGACCGCAATGGAAGCCATCAGCGCATTCTTCGCGAACGGCGACAACTGGATCCTGTTCATCCTACCGCTGGTGGTGATGACGGTCCTGATTCTGGTCATCAAGCCGTTCCTGCCGCCCGAGTCCCACGAAGGACAATCCGAGCGCCTCGTGGGTTTCAACGACATGCACCGGGAAGCCTATATCGCAGCGCTAGTCGCCGCCGCTGTATCGGTGGTGGCCTTCGAGATCAAGGGCGGACCCGAGCCGTTCGTGCTTATCTGGAAGCCTCTCCTGGGCACCGTGATGGTCCTGCCGTTCGGCTACGCGCTGGGACTTATCATTGGCCGGTTCACCGGACAGACGCGCGCCAGTTAACGCGTCATAAGGCCTCGGTGAGGCCGCCCGCACCGGTCAGCACCACGTACATCTCGAGCACGTCTGCGCCCGTATTGCGGATTGCGTGAGTTTCGCCACGCGGCACGAACACGAAACTGTCTTCCGACAGGTTCGGGCCGCCCTCGATCCGGCCTGACACCTCTCCGCTTCCCGAGGCGACGTAGTAGATCGCCTCGGCGTTGGCCAGCGCATGTGCCGCCAATTCGCCCCCCGCGGGGATGGCCACGTGAACAAGTGAATTCGGAGAGCCGTTGTGAGTTCCGATCGGCGCACGCACGTCGAGACCGTCCCACGCCGCGGGCAGTTCGACGGGGCGACCGGCATCCTCGAGCCGGATCAGGATGCCCTCGTTCAACCCTTCGCGCGGCTGTTGGAGGTCCTCCTCCGTGACCGTCCCGCAGAACTGGTAGCCGGTGCCCGCCACATCGGGTGCACCCATGTAGAAGCCGATGACCTTGGCGTCCTCGTCCTGAGTCTCGTTGTAGAAAAAGTGGGTCGAGCCCATGGGCATCAGGCGGCAATGGCCGGCGGAGACCACCGCGCGGCTGTCACCCTGGCCGACGACCCCGTAGCCCGACAGGTACACCGCGATCTCGTCGCTGACCTCGTGCAGGTGCTTGGCATGGGTGGAGCCGGGCCGGAATATCGAGTGGAAGACGGTCGTGGCGCTGCCGGTCTCACCCGTGATCGGCAGGCGGAACTCTGAAATCGCCCAACCATCGCGCTCTTCCATGCGCTCGGGTTCGACGTCGAATGTCTGAATGACCTTGATGCTCATAACGCTCTCTTTCGTTTTCAACCGGTTTCCGCGATCAGGCCGACCGCCTCGATTCCCGCGACGGCGCAGGCCTCGTCCTTGTCGGACACGTCGCCCGTTACGCCGACTGCGCCGAGGAGGTCGCCTGCAGAGTTGCGGATCAGGACGCCGCCCGGTGCGTTTAGCACCTTGCCGTCTGTCGCCGCGTTCAGAGTCAGGATGAAGCGGTCCGGGCGTTCGACCAACGCCCGACTGCCCATCCCCATGCCCAACGCACCCCACGCCTTGGCCTGGGCGATCTGGGGGCGCAAGAAGCTGGTGCCGTTCTCGCGCGCGAACGCGACCAGATGTCCGCCGGGGTCGAGAACGGCAATGCCCAACGGTTGGCAGTCAGTCTGCCGCCCGTGGGCCAGCGCGATCTCGATGATCTTCTGCGCCTGTTCGAGGGTGAGCGCGGCCATTGCCTTGTCTTTCTAGCCATCCACAAATGCGAAGCGCTGCGATGCGCCATCGCTGTCGATCCGGCCCGCGGTCGGACCGGCAAAGTGGACCGGCAGGATCAGCGTGCCGGCGTCGGTGTGTTGCTCGACGAACTTTGTCCTGCTCGCGGCCGACATCTCCAGGTCCCAGCACCAGCATGTGCTCCAGTCCGGGTGGGGCACCTGGAGCGGGTGATGCATCAGGTCCCCGACGAACACGCCGTGCCCGCCGTTCGATTCGGCATGGACGACGACATGCCCGGGCGAGTGGCCGGGGGTCGGCTCGAGCCATATCCCGTCTTCGAGCTGGTGATCGTGATCCACAAGGACCGCCTGGCCGGCCTCCATGACGGGCAGGACGCTGTCGTCGAATGTGAGCCCGATCCGCTCGGATCCCGCGGCGCTTTCGGCTTCCCAGTAGGCGTATTCCTCGCGTGCGAAGACGTAGCGTGCATTGGGGAAGGTGGGCACCCAGCGCCCGTCCAGAAGCTGTGTGTTCCAGCCCACATGGTCGGGGTGCAGGTGCGTGCACATCACGAAATCGATGTCCTCGGGCGTCAGCCCCAGCGACTTCAGATTTTCGAGCCACGGCCCCTTCTGTTTGTGGAACTCGGGATTGTTGCGTTCCTTGTCGTTGCCGATGCAGGTGTCGATCAGGATCGTGTGCCGGGAGGTCTGTACGACGAAACTCTGGAAGGTCAGGATCAGCGCGCCCGTCGCCGGGTCGAGGAACGTCGGCGCGAGCCAGTCCATATGCGGCGCGATTGCCTCGGGTGTCGCCTGGGACATGATCTCGGCAGGCGCCATCGTCGGTTCGGTTTTCTCGTGGATGGCGCGAACGAGGATGTCGCCGATGTTCTGGGGCTGCATATCGGGTTTCCGTGGCGGGTTGTCGCGCGAGTGTCGGACGATCGCGCGCCCGGTGCAAGGGACCGACGGCCTCCGGAACGGCAACAAGATGCCGAAACGGCACCAAAAGTCCGCCACAATTCCCGTCTAGAAACCTATCCAATGGGGTCGATCACCGGCCATGCGACGGGGCGTTGACCCGTTCGCGGGCAACGCGCTACGGCGTAGCTTCCGGTGTCGGCCCGCCAGGGCCTGAATGGCAGTTCGCCACGCAATGGAGGGGAAATGATGGGCAAGTCCGTATGGAAGACGAAAGGATTGCTCATGCGGTTCCAGAAAGCGACGGTTGCCGCGCTGCTCGCGGCCCCAGCGCTCGCGATTGCGGCCCCGCCCGCCGGAGCGCAGCTCGGCGATATTCTCAAGGCGCCGAAGACCCTCATCGACCGTGCGATCGAAGCACGAAGCACCGACGATATCGCCCGAGACAACCGGATCGTGATCGACGTGAACGCGATCATGGCCGATGTCGGTACGGTCAGCGCCTCGACCGAAATCTATGAACAGAAGCTTCTCATCACCGGAATTTTCGATGACCGGGCGACCCATGACGAGTTCCTCGAGAAGGTGCGGGGCGTCTCCGGTGTCAAGG
>JAYPUG010000023.1:10395-13321 GCA_038133965.1 Rhodospirillaceae bacterium
GCTGTGGCACGCCCTGGCCATGAGCGAAGCGGACCAGGAGCGCCGCGAAGACGATATGCTTGGCTGGGACGATGTGCTGGTTCTCGAGACCAAGGTCGATGTCGAGCTCGTCTCCACGCGCGGCGTTGCGGACGTGAACTTCCGCACGGCGGCGGATTCCTTCGGCACAGTCTATCTGATGGGCCGCGCGCGTTCGCAGGAAGAGCTGGAGAAGGCGATCCGCACGGTCGAAAACACCGAGGGCGTGCGAAGGGTCGTAAGCTACGCCTTCGTACGGCCGTAGAACAGAGGCGCTAGCCCGCGTCCGGGCCGAACACGTCGGCCACGGGTTTCACCTGGTGGCGAACGTTGCCGTCGCGCCGCGACAGGCCGGCCTTGTCGAAATATTCCAGCACCTCGACGGCCAGATTGCGGCCGATTTCCGCACGCTGACGGAACGGCGAGACGCCGACGGTTCCCTCCTCGGCGATCATCGCCTCGAAGGTGCGTGCATGCGCGTGCAGCGCCGCCGGTGTGAAGAACCTGTTGCCGGCGATCTGCACCGCCAGCCCCATGCGAACAGCCTGGCGCAGCGTCTTCATGACTGCATTGATCGGAATGCCCGCCGCCTGGGCGAGTTCGTGAACCACCGGCGGGCTCTCGGGTGCCTCCAGCAGCATCGGCCGAAGCACGTCCCAATGCTTCGCATCATCGCCCGTGAGGCCCGGCTGGTGACCGGGCCGGTGATAGAGCATGCCGTCGCTGGCCAGTGTTCCGTCGCCGACGAGCGCGCCTGCGATCGCATCGAAAAGCGGTTCGGGCATGTAGCGCCCCACACTGTTGCGCAGCTGGGCGGCGGCGGGACCGAGCCGGTCGGGATAGCGTGTGTGATACCCGTCGAGTGCGGCCAGGACGTCCGCCCTTCGCGCGTCCCAGGCCTCGGTCGAAAGCGCCCGGCGCGCCGTGCCTTCACCGGCGATCACGGCCTTCGCCCCGGAAACCGCCGTTTCCGCCTCGTCAGCCGTCAGGTTCCGCGCCGCGACGAAATCGTCGAGCGCGATGCCGGTGTCGGCAAGTGCCAGCGCACTTTCGAGCGCCGCTGTTGCGTCGGGTGCGTCGAGGGCATCCAGGAAGGCGAGCCGCTCCGGCTTCGAGCGCCCGCGCCGGGGCGGGTGAAGATCGACCACGTGTCCACCGCCGAGGGTCGCCTGCGCCGACTGGTCGCGCACGACGAAACGGTCGCGAACGCAGGCGCCGATTGCAGCGTCGAGTACGAGTTGTGCAAGCGCGGTCTCGCCGGGTGCAAGAGTGTCACGTCCGAGCAAGGCGACACGGCCCGTGACATTCGCTGCACCGAGATGCACGTGAACCGGTGTCCAGTGGCGCAGCGGCCGCCGTGCATCGGCGACCACGCGCAGGCGCACATCGAGCTTGCGGAAACAGGCGGGTCCGGGATCGGAGGCAAGCCAGTCGCCGCGGGCCACGTCGTCCCTGTCGATTCCGACGAGATTGAGCGCCAGCCTGTCGCCAGCCTGCCCGGTCTCGCTGTCGCGGTTGTTGGCGCGGCTGCCGCGCACGCGTGCCTGTGTGCCGCGTCCGGTGATCCATAGCCGGTCATCCTTCGCGATACGGCCGGAGAACGCGGTGCCGGTGACGACGAGGCCCGCACCCGCGACCGTGAACACCCGGTCGATGGCCAGGCGGAAGTTTCCGGCCGCGGGCTTGTCGCCGATATCGGCTGCGAGCGCCGACAGGTGATCCGCGAGCTCCGCCACCCCGTCGCCGGAGACCGCGGACACCGGAAAGACCGGCGCGCCCGCGAGCGAGCTGTCGAGCAGGCGTAGCTCGATCTCGTCGCGCACTTCGTCCACCCGTTCGGGTGGCACGCGGTCGATCTTGGTCAACGCGACCAGCCCGCGCGAAACGCCGAGAAGGTCGAGGATCGCCAGATGCTCCTCGGTCTGGGGCATCGGTCCGTCGTCGGCGGCGACCACAAGCATTGCGCAGTCGATTCCGGTAACGCCGGCCAGCATGTTGTGGACGAGGCGCTCGTGCCCGGGCACGTCGATGAAGCCGAGGCGCGCACCGTTGTCGAGGTCGGTGTAGGCGAAGCCCAGGTCGAGCGTCATGCCGCGCTTCTTCTCTTCCGGCAGGCGGTCGGCATCCGTACCCGTGAGCGCCTTCACGAGCAGGGTCTTGCCGTGGTCGATGTGGCCGGCGGTGGCGACGATCATTCGTCGGCCAGGCGTTCGAGCTGGGAACGGAACCCGTTCGCGTCGTCGAGGCAGCGCAGGTCGAGCCACAGCGCGTCGTCCTGTATTCGCCCGATTACGGGGACCGGCAGGTCCCGCAGGCGCGCGGCGAGCCGCTTGAGCGCGGCGCCCCGGCCGCGGGTCGCGGCGGGCGTAATTGTCAGTGCGGCGCTGGGAAGCGATTCGACCGGCAGAGCACCCGATCCGATCTGGCCGCTGCAGTCGGCCACGGCGACAGTGTATCTCTCGCCGAGCGCGGACTGGACCGGCGCGCGCAGTGCCTCTGCGTCTGCTCGGATCGCCTCGGCGGATCGGGCAAGCAGGCCGAGCGTCGGCAGGCGTTCGGGCAGCCGGTCGGGATCGCGGTAGAGACGCAACGTGGCCGCCAGGGCGGCGAGGGTGGCCTTGTCGCAGCGCAGGGCACGCTTGAGAGGGTTGCGCTTGAGCTTTGCGATCAGGTCCGCCCGCCCGACGATCAGTCCGGCCTGCGGGCCGCCGAGCAGCTTGTCGCCCGAGAAGGTGACGATGTCGGCACCGGCGGCCACGGTTTCCTGCGGCGTCGGTTCGTGCGGCAGGCCCCACCGTTCGAGATCGACCAGCGCACCCGCCCCCAGATCGACGGCAAAGGGAAGGCCCGCCGCGTGCGCGATCCCGGCGAGCGTGGCTTCATCGACTTCGGCGGTGAAACCCTGCAC
>JAYPUG010000024.1:0-12469 GCA_038133965.1 Rhodospirillaceae bacterium
GTCGAGATCGACGCCACCGCGGTGATCGCCTGACGCTGCGCCCGGCGCCGGTCCTGCTCAGACCTTTTCGGCCGCCACGATCCAGTAGATTGTCCGCCCGTCCTGCAGATTGCGCGTGCCGTTGATCGCGCGCTCGCCCGCGTCATCGCCGAAGACGAGCCGGGTCGTGAGCTTCGTGTCGGGCTTGCCGAACTGCTTCAGCCAGGCAATCACGTCTTCAGTGTAGTTCACCCATTCGCGAATCCGGAAGCCCGCCTCCTCGTACCGCGCCCGCATTTCGGCCTCGCTGTCGAGAAAACTGGTCGAGGCGTCATAGGCCCACATCACCGGATAGATCACCTCGCCGCCGGGCCCGGTCGAGAACTCGGTCGCGGTAAATATCCCGCCGGGTCTCAGCACACGGCGCACCTCGGCAAGGAAACCCGCCTTGTCGGGGATGTTTATGGCGACGTTCTGGCACCAGACGACGTCGAAGCCCCCGTCGTCGAACGGCAGATCGAGGGCGTCGCCCACCTGCAGCGAGATCAGATCCGAAAGGCCGCAACGATCGGTCAGGACCCGCCCCGTCTCGACGTACTCCGGCGTCAGGTCGATGCCATCGACGCGGCAGCCATAGGTCGAAGTGAGAAAGCGCGCCGGGCCGCCGGTACCGCACCCGATGTCGAGCACCCGTGTCCCGGGACCGAGATCCAGCCGTGCGGCCTGGTCCTGCGAGGTCTTGAGCCCGCCCGTGTGCAGGTGATCGACACCGGCCAGAATCTCCGGGGTCAGGCGCTCGGGATCGTGCCCCATCTCGGCCAGCACGGCGTCGATACGTGCCAGCGTGCCCTTGCGGGTCCAGTGGGCGCGAACCCGTTCGTCATGTTCGCTCATGTCCACCTACGCCTTGCCCTCATACACCTCGATCACGCGCGTCGCGTCGTCCTTGCCCCATCCGGCCGCGGCGGCGCGTTCGAACCTGGCCCGTGCGGCGGGCACGACCGCCAGGTCGATGCCCTTCTCCTTCGCGAGGTCGATGGCGATGCCCATATCCTTGACGAAGATCTCGACCGCGCCGCGCGGGGCGAAGTCGCGATTCGTGAGCGGATCGATCGACATGTCGAGCATGGCACCGCGCACCGAACCCTTGGGCAGGCACTTGGCCATCACCTCGTGGGAGAGGCCCGCGCGCTCACCGGTGATGAATACCTCGGCCAGCAGCGCCGTCGACGCATTCACGAACATGTTGGTGACGACCTTCATCGAGGCGCCGGTGCCCGACGGTCCCGTGTGCGTTGCGTCGGCGGAGATCGACTCCAGGATCGGCCGGACCCGCTGATAGGCCGCGTCACTGCCTCCCACCATGAAGGTGATGGTGCGGGCGTCCACCTGCGGGGTGGAGCCCGAGATCGGCGCATCGAGCATGTCGATGCCCGACGCGGCGAGCCGCCCGGCCAGTTCCCGCTGGTAGGCGGGCGGCATGGTGCTCATCTCCACATGGATCAGCCCGTCCCGGCCCGCCTTGTCGATGCCGTCGGCGCCGAAAAGGTTCTCCTCGATATGCTCCGGCTTAAGCAGGATCGAGAAGGTGATGTCGGCCCTCTCTGCCACCTCGCGTGCATTGGCGCAGGCCATGCCGCCCGCGGCCTCCAGCATTTCCAGGCGAGCGGGATCGACGTCGTAACCCCAGACCTCGTGCCCGTCGGCCAGCATTTGCTGCGACAGTGTGAGCCCCATCTTGCCCACGCCGATCATTCCCAGTTTTTCGCCCATCGCGAACCGCTCCCTTGCCCGATGATGTAAACCGCGTCGCGATATTCGTGGCCCCTGGGGTAACGCCTGTCAAACATCCGGGGCCCGGACCGCGACATCGGCGCGCCGGTCGGCTAGGCTTGTGCCAACAGCAACAAGAACCCGCCTATCGACGATGGATCGCCAGCTTCACCTCAATCTCTTCATCCAGTCGCGCGGTCACCATGAGGCCTCGTGGAACCATCCCCTGGCCGGTGACGGCGACATCACCGACATCGGCTATTACCAGGACATCGCCCAGCGCGCGGAACGCGCCTGTTTCGATTCGATCTTCTTCGCCGACGTGCTGGCGTTGAACGACGACCTCGCGCTGCAGGCCCGGCTCTGGCTCGAACCCATCACCATGCTTGCCGCGATTGCCACCGCGACCGAGCGCATCGGGCTGATCGCGACCGCCTCGACCAGCTACACCGAGCCCTACAACGTCGCCCGCCAGTTCGCCTCGATCGATCATATTTCGAACGGCCGGGCGGGCTGGAATATCGTCACCACCTGGATGAAGGCGGCCGCGGACAATTTCAGCGGCGGCACCAACCTCGAACTCGAGGAGCGCTACGTCCACGCCGAGGAATATGTGAACGTCGTGACCGCGCTCTGGGACAGCTGGGCCGACGATGCAATCGTCGATGACCGGGCGGCCGGCGTGTGGGCTCATCCCGACCGCATTCGGCCCATCGCTCACAAGGGCAAGTATTTCTCGGTCGCGGGCGCGCTTAACGTGCCGCGGCCACCGCAGGGACGGCCCGTCCTAGTCCAGGCCGGATCGTCGGATTCAGGACGCGACTTCGCCGCACGCCACGCCGAGGCGATTTTCACGGCGCACCTCGACAAGGTCTCGGCCCAGCAGTTCTACGGCGATCTGAAGAAACGGATCGCGGCGGCGGGCCGCGACCCCGACCGGGTCGTGATCCTGCCGGGCATCAACCCGATGATCGCGGGCACGGAGGCCGAGGCGCAGCGCCTTGTCGATGAACTCAACGAGACCGCCGACCCGGAGATCGGCCGGCGCACCCTCTCAAGCCGGTTCGGCGGCCACGATTTCTCGCACCTGCCCCTCGATGTGCCGCTCACGACCGAGGACTTTCCCCACCCCGACACGGTGCATGCCTCGCGCAGCCGTGCCGAGATGGTGCACGGCCTGATCTCGCGCGAGAGCGTGACCCTGCGCCAGCTTCTGGCCAAGCTGGCAGGCGCACGCGGCCACTTCACCTTCGCCGGAACGCCCGAGCAGGTCGCGGACCTGATCGAGGACTGGTATCGCGAAGGCGCCGCGGACGGCTTCAACGTCATGCCACCGATCTTCCCGGCGATGCTCGATGCGTTTACCAGCGAGGTGGTGCCGATCCTCCAGAAACGGGGCATCTTCCGCACCGAGTACACCGGCAGCACCCTGCGCGAGCATTACGGGCTGGACCGACCGGCCGTTCACCACGGCTGAGCCGAGGTTCACCGATGTCCGATCCCCAGGTCGTTATCGACGACATCCTGTCGCGCTGCCGGGAGGTACGCACGCCATGCGGCGAGGGCGGCCTTGTCTGGCGCGTCTGGGACGAGGGTGCGGCCGACGGCCCCTGGATCGTGCTGTTGCACGGCGGTTTCGGCGCCTGGAACCACTGGGTGCGAAACATTCCCGCGCTCGAGGCGCACTACCGGATCGTCGCACCCGACCTGCCCGGCTGCGGCGACTCCGACGACCCGCCGGAACCCTATGACGCCGAGAGCCTCGCCGCGATCCTATCGGACGGTCTCGACGATGCGGTCCCCGGCGCCGAACCGGTACACCTCGCAGCATTCTCGTTCTCCGGGCTGCTGTCGGGGTTCATCGCACGCGCGCACCCCCAACAGATCGCCAGCCTGGCGATCATCGGCACCCCGATCCTCGGTCTCACCCGGACAGGCCCGGCAAACGCGCTGGTCGCCGTGCCGGCCGATGCCTCCCCGGAGGAGGCCGCACCGCTTTATCGCGGCAACCTGCAGAAGCTCATGGTTAGAAATCCGGATGCGATCGACGATCTGGCCATGACGCTTCACATGACGAACATGTCGAAAACCCGGCTGCGCTCGCGCGGCATCGCCCGGAAGTTCGTTGCGGTTGAGAGCCTGCGCGATCTGCCGTGTCCGCTCGATTTCGTTTTCGGCGACGGAGACGTGACCCTTTATCCCGATCTCGCCGGTATCCGCGAGGCGGCAGAAACCCTGGGCACGGATGTCGGGTTCCATGTGGTGCCCGGCATGGGGCACTGGGTGCAGTACGAAGCGGCGGATGCGTTCAACGCGCTGTTCGCGGACATCCTCCGACAGCGCATCCGCAATTAACCGCCCGGCTGGTCCTGGCCGGACAGCGTGACCGGATCGCCATGGGGCGTGCGCAGGTAGGCATCCGTCCAGGCGCCCTTCAGGTCCGCGAGACCCGCCGCATCCGCCAGCCCGCGTTCAACAAGCAACGATTCGAGGGCTGCCAGCCAGACGTCGTAGTAGTTGGAGCCGTCCTGCGCACCGCCGGCCGCGTCGGCCTCCGTAAGTGCCTTCGAGAACCAGGCCGCCCATTCGGGCCAGGAGAACACGCCGGCACGCGCCAGCGCGTGGGTGGTCGCAAAAAGCTGTGCGTGCCAGGGCTCCGCAAACGGCCGCTCGGGTTCAGCCGGCGGGCGCAAGGTAGCTCTCCCACAGATCGGCGGTGACGCTGTGTCCCGCCTCGGCATCCTCTCCCCAGATATCGCGCGCGGTAAAGCGGACGGCATAGAGATGCTCCGGCGCCTCGCCTTCGAGTGTGGCGGCCACGTCAGGAAACACGTGAGCACCGTGGTGCAGGACGATCTCGCCCTCGCAGTCTCGCAAGTATCGCGGCAGGCGCGTGTGGCCGGAATGGCCGTGACGCGCGGTTCGAACCCGGTCCCCGACCGCAAATGTCGGCGCGGCATCAATGTCGCGTGCGCTGGGCCGTCCCTTGGGCAACACCGCAAGAATGCCTGCGGCATCGATCGGCGGGGTCGCCTTCGGCGCATTCGCGTCGGGCACGCCCGAAGCCAGTTCCGCGCGCGAAATCAGGCCGGCACCGGCCGCCAGGTCGGCGACGCTCGCCGCCCATTTCTGATAGTAGCTCCACGACAGGTAGTCGGCCGGTGCCAGCCGCTCGAGCGAATGGCGGCCCGCATCGATGTTCCACTTGCGCCAGGCGCTCATGAGAATACGGATCGCCATGATCCGTCCTTCCCACTCGTGATGATAGACCGGCTCGTCGGTCTCGACCGGGATCGCGCCGAAACCCTCCACGCCGCCGAGGTCGTGTACGCCGTCCATCAGGCCGCTCCTGGTTCTGCTGCGAGCCCGGTTCCGATCATCGAATCCCGCGTCACGAGTGCGGCGAGGTCCTCTTCGGTCATGCCGTCGGTGCCCGCCGGCCGCTGCGGAATGACCAGGTAGCGGATCTCCGCGGTCGAATCCCAGACACGGATCTCCGTTTCGGCCGGCAGCTCGACTCCGAAATCCGACACGACGGCGCGCGGCTCGCGCACGGCACGTGCGCGGTACTCGCTCGACTTGTACCAGGCCGGCGGCAGCCCGAGCACCGGCCACGGGTAGCAGGAACACAGTGTGCAGACGACGAGGTTGTGGACCGAGTCCGTGTTCTCGACCGCCACCATGTGTTCGCCCTGTTGACCCGAATATCCGAGTTCCGCGATCGCCGCGGTCGCGTCATTGCGCAACCGTTCGAGATAGTCCGGGTCGGTCCAGGCCCGCGCAACGACACGGGCACCGTTCCTGGGCCCGATCCTGTTCGAGAAGGTGTCGATGATCGCGTCGATAGCCTCGGGATCGACCAATCCCTTCTCCACCACGAGGGTTTCGATGGCACGCACGCGCAACGCCGGATCGGATGGCAGCAGCGCGTGGGGGTGATCGTGTTCGTGATCCTTGTCGGTCATGACTTCCCCCGAAGATTGACTGCGAAAGTGTTCCGGATCGCACGTGGCGGGTCAATCACCGTGCTTCAGGTCGCGTAGCTGCGGTCTCCCGCATCGCCCAGACCCGGTACGATGTAGCCTTTCTCGTTCAGGTGGCTGTCGACCGCCCCGACATAGACGCGGACATCAGGGTGGGCATCCACCAGCGCATCGAGCCCCTCGGGCGCGGCGAGGATCGAGATCATCCTGATATCGTGAACGCCACGTTCCTTGAGCCCTGAAATCGCGGCGACCGAGGAGTTTGCCGTCGCCAGCATCGGGTCGACGATCAACACCGGGCGCGCCGCAATATCAGGCGGGCCGTTGTAGTAGTACTCGACGGCCTCGAGGGTCTCGTGTTCGCGGTAGATGCCGATATGTGCGACGCCCGCCGTGGGAATGATTTCCAGTGCCGCATCCAGCATCACGTTACCCGCGCGCATGATCGAAACCAGGACCGGCAACGGTGCGGCAAGTACGGGCGCCTGCGCTGCCGCAACCGGTGTCTCGATGTCCCGATCAACGAGCGCGAGGTCTCGCGTGGGTTCGTAGAGCATCAACTGCGCGATCTCGCGCACCAGCATCCGGAAGAGGATCGGCGGCGTCTCCTTGTCCCGCAGCAGGGTAATCTTGTGCCGGATCAGCGGATGATCTGCGACGAACGGTTTCTCCGCCATAAGGTCTCTCCCGATAACGCGTCAGTGCGATCTAAGCGCGTCCGCCCGCGAATTGCGAGTGCACGCGGCCGGTTGCCCGAGCGGAACCGCGTCTGCCATGCTCGCCGCCGACCCGTTCCGGCCTGATAGGGACCGGCCTGAAAGAATGTGCTCGTGACCGTGGCTTCCCGCCTCCCCCCGACCCGAATCGACCGGGACGACAGGCCCGACGGATCGGTCGTACTCACCAACCGCACTCCGCTCCCCGACCCGCTGCCCGATGTGCTCGAACGGTTCGACTTCTGGCGCGACGACGATCGCGGCGCGACCTTCGCCAGCGCGCGGACGGGCGAAGACATTCACACGGTCACCTACGGCGAAATCGACGCGATGTCGGACGCCCTGGCGGCCTTCATGTCCAACAACGGCGCGACCCCAACCGACGTCATAGCTGTCCTTGGAAACGCTGGCGTCGCACACGCGGCCATCAAGCTTGCCTGCCTCAAGGCCGGGTTCGTTCACACTGCCCTCTCGCCCGTCCTCATGACATCCGACCACGGCCGAGGCCGGCTCGATGGCATGCTGGGGGCCGCGAAACCCAGGCTTTTGATCGATCTTGTGGGTATTGGGGAGTTGCCCGGCAGGGCGGAGACCATTGTCGGCGGAGAGGATATCGCCGCAGCGGCGGAGCAATCACGCCGGTTCGACCGCCCGTCCCATGCATCGCCCGACACAGCGGCGATCTATTTCACCTCTGGTTCCACCGGTGAGCCCAAGGGTGTCGCGATCTCCCGCGGCATGATCGCCTCGTGCCAGGCCGCCTATGCCGCCCACTGGCCGTTTCTCGCGGCACGCCGGCCTGCCCTCATCGACTGGCTGCCCTGGCATCATGTCTTCGGCGGGCTCGACAATTTCCACAAGATGATCTGGAACGGCGGCGCCTACCACGTCGAAACGCCGCCCGGTCCTGACAACATCGAGGCGATGGCGGCGCGCATCCGGACGGTCCGGCCGACGATCCATATCAACGTGCCTTATGGAATCGACCTTTTGCTGGACCATCTGGATAGAGACCCCGAAACGCGGGCGGCGCTGTTCGAACGGCTCGACCTGATCTTCTTTGCCGGTGCCGGCATGGGCGCACGCACCTGGCAGCGATTGCAGGAGGCCGTCGCCGCTGGCCCTCACGGCTCCGGCGGCCCGCCGCTCGTCGTGTCCGGCTACGGCTCGACGGAGGCCGGCTCGACCATGTGCCTGGGCCACGAACCCGCCGGCGAGACCAGCGAGATCGGACTCCCCCTACCGGGACACGAACTGCGGCTCGCGCCGGTGGACGGCGCGTTCGAGATCCGCTTCAGGGGGCCGAACGTCGCGCCACACTATATCGGCGCCGACGGACCGAAGCCGCTGCCGCTCGACGAGGAGGGGTTCCTGATGACCGGCGACCTTGGCCGGGCCAGCCATGCCGGCGACCCGGAACACGGTCTCAGCTTCGATGGTCGGCTCGCCGAGGATTTCAAGCTGTCCACGGGCAGCCGCGTGAAGGTGGGCGCGCTCCGCCACGCCCTCCTCGCGGCCTGTGCACCCGATCTTCAGGACGTGGCCATCGCGGGCGCCGGTGAGGACCGGCTCGCGGTGATCCTGTTCCCGACATCGAAGGCGATGGCCGACAATCGCAGCGAACTCGCGCACCGCCTGGAAGCCGCGCTCTCGGCGCACAACGCCGCCATGCCGGGCGGCACGACGGCGGTTTACCGGGCCGCCATATCGGCGACCCCGCCCGACCGCGCGGCAGGCGAGATCAACGACAAGGGACACCTGGTCCAGGCGCGGTGCCTGAAGAACCGTGCAGACCTCGTCGCGCGGCTCTACAGCGCACCGCCGGACCCCGATATTCTCTGTCCCGGCAACGACTGAACGACAATTCACTGAACAACGATCCGACGAAAGGTTCCGGACAATGACCGAAGCCCCCGTATTGCTGGTCGAGCGCGACCCCGACGACGCGTTCGCGACCCTGACCATGAACCGGCCGGACAAGCTCAACGCGCTGGATCTCGACCTTCTGGATGCGCTGGATGAAGCCGTCCGGGCCGCGCAGTCCGACCCGGACATACGCGCACTGATCCTGACAGGGTCCGGCCGCGCCTTCACCACCGGGTTCGACCTGAACAGCGACGATTTCGAGATGGACACCGAAGGCTGGCGTGCCGACATGTCCGCCAACTGCGAGCGCCTGCGCACGATCTGGGATTCAGAGATTCCCGTGATCGCCGCGATCAACGGCTATGCGCTGGCCGGCGGGCTGGAACTCGCCATGTGCTGCGACCTCGCGATCGCGGCGGAAGACGCGATGCTGGGCGAGCCCGAAGTGCGCCACGCATCGGGCCCGCCCTCGCTGATGATGCCGTGGACAGTGCCGATCCGGCACGTGCGCTGGCTGATGTACACGGGCGACATGATCGACGGACGCGAGGCCGAGCGCATCCACCTGGTCAACAAGGCAGTGCCTCCCGACACGCTGATGGACGAGGCCAAACGCGTCGCGCGTAAGCTCGCGCGGATGCCGGGCCCGGCAATCAAGTTCGCCAAGGCCTCGCTCAATCACTATCAGGAGACGGCGGGACTCACGAGCTCGTGGCGCTACAACGTCGAGACGATCTCGACCCTCCACGCCTCGCCGCACGGGCGCGAATGGATGCGCAAGCTCAAGGAGAAGCCGTTGCGTGAATTCCTCGACGAACGCGAGGCGCCGTTTCGCGACCTCGACTAGCCGGGCGCGCGCCTACTCGGCGGCGGTCGGCACCTCGCCGAGATATTCGTAGCCGCTTGCCGCAACGGACCCGACCCCCTCAAGGAGGCCGATGACCGTCAGCGGCTCGTCGGACTCACACGCGATCCAGGAGGCTGTGCCCGCCGGCACGTGCACGCAGCTGCCCGCGCGCACATCGGCCGCATCGTCACCGACACCCGCGCGACCCGCGCCAGAGACGACAAAGAGGTAGGTGTCCGCGTTCGCGTGCCTGTGAACCTGATGCGCCTCGCCACGCGCGCCGACCATCCGCCAGGTTGTGTGGCCGATGCCCTGGGCGTCGCCCAGCCCGACCCGTAGTTCGGAAACCGTCCAGCCATCGTCCGCCGCGAGCGCCGCGGCGGACGAATCCTCGTAATGCGCCAGCGCACCCACATCGTAGCCCTTGTGGGGACCTTCCCCGTCGGCCTCCGTCACGTCGCCCATATAGGCGTAGCCGGTATCCGCCACGCTGCCGGCACCCAGGTACCACCCCACCACCTCGATCGGCTGGTCCGGATCGAGATTGATCAGCCAGTGCTCGGTATCGGACGGCACATAGTGAAAGTGGCCCGCGCGCACCTCCTCGGTCGCACCACCCGCCCCGGCGATCCCGCCGCCCGAGACGATGTAGTAGATCTCTTCGCAGTTTTCGTGCCGGTGCTTCTTGTGGATCGCCCCGGGCATGAACCGCGCGTGGAACATGGTCGTACCCAGCCCCTCGCGCGCACTGAACGGCAGGCGGAACTCAGTGATGAACCAGCCGTCGCCCTTGTCCATATTCTCGGGCGTGACGTCGTCGATATGCGTGAAATGCGCGCGCGCGGCCATGGACGGTCCTCCTCTGTGCAGGGCCGAGAGATTAGAAAGCGCGACACGCGGGCGCAACCGGCACCTAAGCAAGCGCCACAGCGACGGCCGCTAGAAGAGCCCCTCGACCTGTCCGTCGTCATCCAGCCGGATGCGGTTCGCCGCGGGTTCGCGCGGCAGGCCCGGCAGGGTCATGATATCGCCGCAGATGGCGACGACGAATTCCGCGCCGGCCTGCAGGCGCACCTCGCGCACGGGCACCGCGTGTCCCGACGGCGCACCCTTCAGGTTTGGATCGGTCGAGAAACTGTACTGGGTCTTGGCCATGCACACAGGCAGGTGCCCGAATCCGGCCGTTTCCCACTCGCGCAGCTGGTCGCGCACACGCTTGTCTGCGATCGCCTCGCTCGCCCCGTAGATCTCGCGCGCGATCGTGTCGATCTTCTCGAACAGCCCGGCATCGTCGGGATAGAGCGGCCGGAACTCCGCATCGCCGCTTTCGGCCAGCTCGATCACCTTCGCTGCCAGCGTTTCGGTCCCCGCGGACCCGTCCGCCCAGTGGGTGCACTCGACCGTGTCGACGCCAAGATGTGCAATGCCGTGCCGGATGGCCTCGATCTCGGCATCGGTATCGGCCGAGAACCTGTTCACCGCGACCACGCACGGCACGCCAAAACGGCGCACGTTCTCGATGTGGCGGCGCAGGTTGGTCAGCCCCCGCGTCACCGCGCCGGGGTCTTCAGCCCCCAGCGCATCGAGCGCCACACCGCCATGCATCTTGAGCGCGCGCACCGTCGCGACGATCACGGCCGCAGCCGGCTCGAGCCCCGCCTTGCGGCACTTGATGTCGAAGAACTTCTCCGCGCCCAGGTCGGCACCGAACCCGGCCTCCGTCACGACATAGTCGGCAAGGCCGAGCGCCGTCTCGGTCGCCATCACAGAGTTGCAGCCATGCGCGATGTTCGCGAACGGCCCGCCATGAACGAAGGCGGGGTTGTTCTCGAGCGTCTGGACCAAGTTGGGCATCAGTGCATCCTTGAGGAGCACCGTCATGGCGCCGTCGGCCATCACATCGCGCGCACGGACCGGCTGGCCGTCACGCGAATAACCCACGATGATCTCGCCCAGTCGCCGCTCCAAATCGTCCAGCGACGTTGCGAGACAGAAGATCGCCATCACCTCGGACGCGACCGTCAGGTCGAAGCCGCTCTCGCGCGGAACGCCGTGCGGCGGCCCGCCCAGCCCCAGCACCACGTTGCGGAGGACCCGGTCGTTGATGTCGAGCACGCGCCGCCAGGTGATCCGGCGCGGATCCAGTTCGAGTGAATTGTACCAGTGGACATGGGTGTCCCCCAACGCCCTGAGCAGGGTGTGGGCGGCACCCCTCGCGTGCAGGTCGCCGGTGAAGTGGAGGTTGATGTCCTCCATCGGGACGACTTGGGCATAACCGCCCCCGGCCGCACCGCCCTTCATCCCGAAGCAGGGGCCCAGCGATGGTTCCCGGATGCAGATCAGCGCGTTCTTGCCGATCCGGTTCAGTCCGTCGCCGAGCCCGACCGTCGTTGTCGTCTTGCCCTCGCCAGCCGGTGTCGGCGTGATCGCGGTGACCAGGATCAGCTTGCCGCGCGGCCGATCCGGACCGGTGGCAAGTGCGCTCACATCCACCTTGGCCTTGTTCGCGCCATAGGCGTGCAACCCCTCGGCCGGGATGCCGAGGCGTTCGCCGATCTCGGCAATGGGTTTGAGGGATGCGGCGCGCGCAATCTCGATGTCCGGCGGCAAGGCGGCCATGGCGTTCATGTTTCCGGTTCCTGGAATTTCGGGGGTTTGCCGGGTCAGTCGGCGGTGGCGGCGTTGCGCCGGCTCAGACTTTCGAACGTATCTATCACCGTCGCGGCATCGACCACATCGGCGTAGCGGCGCTCGACGTCGCGCAGGTTCGCGATGTGCGGCTCGTCCTCGTGATCGCCGACGCAGTCCTCGGGAACGATGGTACGGAAGCCGAGGCTGAAACTGTCGATCACGGATGCGCGCACGCAGCCCGACGTGATGCAGCCCGTGACGACGACCGTATCCACCCCGTGCTTGATCAGGAACGGCGCGACCTGGGTGTTGAAGAAGATCGACGGCGCTCCCTTCATCACCACCAGGTCGGGTCCGGCCGCCGCGATCCGCGGATCGAGATCGACCGAGGGATGACCCGCAATCAGCTCCTCGCGAAGCGGTTCGATCTTCCAGTGCGGCATCGCGGCCGGACTCTCGTATCCCATGGCGCAAGCCGCGACCGGGAATCCCGCCTTCTTCGCAGCCTTCATGACCTCGACCGTGTTCTCGACGGCGCGATCGATCATCGGCGCGCCACCCATCCGGAATTCCGGATCGGTAAAGCCGCGCTGGAAATCGACGACGACCACCCCGGGGCGCTGCCCCCAGCCGACGGCGCGATCGCCGTAGCCGCGTTCCACGTAATCCATGCC
>JAYPUG010000025.1:0-12110 GCA_038133965.1 Rhodospirillaceae bacterium
AGGCCTGCGTGCTGGCCGTGGCGGCCGGGGCGAAGATCATCGAGAAGCACTTTACGTTCGATGCGGGGCGGGAAGGCTGGGACCATCGTGTCAGCCTCGAAGAAGAGGCATTTGCCCGAATGGTGCGTGATATCCGCCACGCCGAAGACTGTCTCGGCGAGGCGAACAAGCCCTTATCGTCCGAGCAGGAGCGGGTGGCGAAGGTCGCGCGCAGGTACATCG
Organism: Rhodospirillaceae bacterium; assembly: GCA_038133965.1. Taxonomy (GTDB): domain Bacteria; phylum Pseudomonadota; class Alphaproteobacteria; order UBA6615; family UBA6615; genus JAYPUG01. The sequence continues at coordinate 223 of JAYPUG010000025.1, forward strand.
TGGCGAAGCACCCCATTGCCCCGGGACAACGGATCGCGCTGGACGATCTTCTCTTCTGGCGTTTGGGCGAGACCGAGGGGGTGTATCCGGCGGCGAGGTATCGCGACGTCGTCGAACGCCGCGCCGCGCGTGCGCTTGAAAGCTACCAGCCGCTTTGCCACGAAGACATCGAGGAATCCGGAGAGGCATCATGAGAAATATCAAGATCTTCGATACGACCTTGCGCGACGGAGAGCAGTGCCCCGGCGCTTCGATGAAGCCGTCCGAGAAGCTCGAGATCGCCCGGGTCTTGTCGGAGCTAAATGTCGATGTGATCGAGGCCGGATTCGCCGTTGCATCCGCCGGCGACTTCGAGGCGGTCAACAGGATCGCGCGCGAGGTCCGCAACGCCGAAATCTGCAGCCTTTGCCGCGCGAACAGCCACGATATCGACCAGGCCCGTGAGGCGCTCGCGCCGGCCGAGAGCCCGCGCATCCACGTCTTCATTTCGACCAGCCCGATCCACATGAAGTACAAGCTTCGTCTGTCACCCGACGAAGTCGTCGAGTCGATCGATTCCGCCGTACGCTATGCGCGGCGATTCTGTGATGCGGTCGAGTGGTCTTGCGAGGATGGCACGCGCAGCGAGATGGAGTTTCTGAAGCGCTGCTTCGACACGGCCATTCGCGCCGGGGCCACGACGGTCAATGTGGCGGACACGGTCGGCTACATAATGCCGTCCGAGATGCAGAACATCGTGCGCACGTTGCGCGAGTCCGTCGATGGCATGGATCGCGTCGATTTCTCCGTCCACTGTCATGACGACCTCGGGATGGCGACGGCCAATTCCTTGGCCGCGATCGAAGCGGGTGCGTCACAGGTCGAGTGTTCCATCAACAGCCTGGGTGAGCGCGCTGGCAACGCGAGCCTTGAGGAGATCGCGATGGCTCTCAAGACCCGATCGGACATTCTCGGGGCGGAAACGAAGATCGACACCCGACACCTTCAGAAGGCCTCGTCGCTCGTGTCCGCGGTCACCGGTTTTCCGGTTCCGCCGAACAAGGCGATCGTCGGACGGAACGTGTTTGCACACGAATCCGGCATTCATCAGCACGGCGTGCTCCAGAACCGGCTCACCTACGAAATCATGAAACCCGAGGACATCGGGTTTGACGAAAGCTCGATTGTCCTGGGCAAGCATTCCGGGCGTCACGGCCTGCGCGCAAAGCTGAGCGAGATGGGTTACGAGCCTGGCGAGAATGCCTTCGAATCGATTTTCGCCGACTTCAAGGAAATGGCCGATCGGGTCGGCCTTGTCCCGGACGAGGCGCTGCACGACATGGTCGCGAGATACGAGCCGGATGCCCGGCGGTCGGCCAATCGGTAACGGGAGCAGATGATGGTGGATGTGGTGACGGCTTCGGACGGGGCGGCAGGAATCTCTGTCGAAGACTTTGCCGAGAACGGTGCGGCTCTTCTCGGCCATCTGCTACCGGCGGCGGAGTGCGCGAAACTTCGCGCGGTGATCGACGAACACCGGCCGATCCGGAAGGACATCTTTTACCAGACTCGCGAAGAGTTCGAAGCCAATGGCCGCTGGGAACGCTACGCGCCTGGTCGCGCAGACCATAACTTTCTGCTGACCGACCGTTGCGACACGTCGTTCATCGAGGAGAACCCGAACTTCATCGCGGCGCTAAAAGGGCTTGCCGGCGAAAACTTCTCGATCATGAAGAAATCGATCATCCGTTCCACGCCGCACTTCGCGTTGCCGGAGTGGGTCCTCTCCTATGTCCGGGATGTCGGCCGACCGAATCTCAATCCGTTTATCCGGGACGAGTTCCAGGACGTTCAGTACTTTTTCTACACGGATTTCCACCACGACAAGACGCGGCCGGAATCGAACTTCGTCACCGTGTACATCTATCTCGACACGGTTGACGCGGACTACTCGTCCCTGCGGCTGCTTTTGGGGTCCCACAAGCTCGGCATGACGCGATATCCGCACTACCTGCGGCGCGCCTTCTATGACCCCGAGCTCTGGTACTACAACGACGATTCCGGAGACGTCGTGAAGTGCCGAGAGTTCGTCGTCACCGGAGAGGCGGGTGATGTGTCCTGCTTCCACGGGCTTACGCTGCACGGGACGGTGCGCAACAATTCGACGAATCCGCGCATCTCGCTTCGCTACCTGATCACCCCCGAGAACGAGGATGTTGACTGTCTGGTGAATCGGGCGAACGCGGAAATTCGTGGTGCCACCTATGTCGAAGGCGCGCGCCGGGACGTGAATCCCGATGGCAGCTTTCGCGAGATGGGTGCCAGCATCTTCATGCCCGACTAGTTCGGCGCGCACCACTGCGAGCCTCGTGTATCTTCAGGAGCCGGTTTTGACCCAGGAAAAGATCGTTCGCATCGCGCTGACATGCGTTGGCGGGCGGCTGAGCTACGATACGATCCATGCGCTCAGGAGCGCGCCGGACTTCGATTGTTGGCTGCTCGGCATCGACGGAAATCCCGACGGCGAAACACGCGTCCTGTGCGATGCCTTCCGGGTGTTGCCCAGCGCGGCGGAGAATCCGGGCGCTTTTGCCGCGGCCGCACTTTCCGTTTGCGCGGAGATGGGGATCGACTTCCTCATCCTGAGCTCGGACGAAGAGGTGAAGTCCGTCCAAGGCCGGCACGATGCGTTCGCGCAGGCCGGGACCACCTTGTCATGCGGGGCCGACTGCCCGATCGACATGGTGCTGGACAAGCTGCAGTTGTACCGAACGCTTTCGGATGCCGGAGTCCAATCGCTCGATTTCGTCGCCGTTTCGAGCCTCGCGGAGCTTCGCGAGCACGCAGACCGCATGGGATACCCGGACCGAAAGCTTGTGTTCAAACCGCGAACCGGGCGCGGATCGCGGGGCGTCATCCTGTTCGATCCGACCGCAGCCGGGTTCTCGAACCTCGTTCCAAACAGGTTCTGCGGGACGTGTCCCCTGGATCAGGCAGAGGCTGTGTTCGCCGAACACGAACAGTCCTTTACCGACTATCTCCTGATGGAGTTCATGGAAGGAGACACCTACGACGTCGATGTCATTGCACGCGATGGGGTGGCGCTTGAGGTCGTCTGTCGGCTCCGTCAGCTGAAAAACGTGTTCTGGCCGACCAGTACGGGGCACAAGATTCTGCGCAACGCGCATGCCGTGACGGTGGTAACGGAGGCGTGCCGGGCGATGGCGATGGATGGGGCGTCGGACTTTGATGTCATCATGCGCGCCTCCGGAGACCCGATCGTGCTCGATGCCGCGTGTCGCTTTAGCGGCTCGGTCGGCGCATCGATGCCGGCTGGGATCAATACGCCCGCGCAACTTGTGCGCGAGCGGCTTGGGCTCGGCTTTGCGCCGTGTGCCGCCGAGGCGCGCGACGGCGTTGCAGTTCGCCCGTTTCTCACCATGGCCGAGATCCCGATCGCAAACGAAACGGATCTGCTCTAGCAGCCGCCCAATGTCCGGCGGGTTTATGGCTGGGTCCGGGTAACCCCGAAGAATCTACGGTTTGAGATGAAGGTCACATACTTCGTTAACGCGATGCTGATGTTCGAGGGCGCGGACACGACGGTCCTGTGCGATCCGTGGGTCACGTTCGACCGCACCTCCGAAAGCGGCCTCTATAACTTTCCCGAGTGTCCGTTGACGCGCGACGATGTGCGCAAGCTGAAGCCGGACTTCATCTATCTCACCCATACCCACGCCGACCATTTCGACCCGCCGACACTCGAGCTGTTCGACAAGAACACGCCGGTGCTGGTGGCGCACTACGAGAACAACTTTACCGAGCGCCACGTGCGGCGGCTGGGGTTTGCGGATGTCAGGGTTGTCGATCCCGTGGCCGGAGCTCCGCTTAACGGAAGCGACCACTGCTGGATCGAGGCGAACGCGGTCTATCCGGATGTCGATTCGCTCGGCTTGTTTCGCATCGACGGGCAGACGGTGCTGAACGCCAACGACAACCCTTACGACCGGGCCCAGTGCGAATCGTTTCGCGAACGGTCCGGGGAGATCGACCTGGCGTGCGTCCCGTTCGCGTTTCAGGGGCCCTATCCCGCGTTCTATGACAATCTTTCGAACGACGAGAAGCTTCGGGTTGCTGCGGAGAAGAAGGAGCGCAACTACGAGATTCTCCTGCGTTTTTGCAAAACCCTGGCGCCGAAACGCTACTTCCCCTTTGCGGCGGGCGCCGTCTATGGCGGTGCGAAGGCGCTCGACTATCCCTTTTATGGGGTGGGGTCGGCGGAGGAGGCAGTCGAGTTCGTGCGCGCGCGCGGCTGCGTGCAAGAGCCCGTCCTGATGTCATCCTGCAACAGCTTCGATATCAAGACGGGGCAGCGGTCGGGGTCCTATGTCGCCGAACGACACGAGGACGCTCGAGCCTACCTGGAGGACATCTCGAAGCGGCCAGGCATGTTCGATCCGGGATCGGGATTCTGGATTGATCGGCGGCACCGTATCGATCTCACGCCGCTCCTCGAGGGCGCACGCACGCGGCAGCATGAGTGGCAAATCCGCCGGGGGATTCAGTCGGACTGGGCGTTCTATCTCGATGTCGGCGAGAGAACACTCTATCGGCTCAGTCTCGCCGACGTTTCCGTAACCCGGGTCGCGGAGGCGGACATTGCCGATCCGAAGTTCGAAATCTTCCGTATGCCGTATCCCCTTCTGGTCGGGCTCCTGACCCGGCATTTCAACTTCTCAAACGTCAAAACCCAGAACATGCGGTTCTTCCGCCGGCCGAACGAGTTCAACGCCGACCTGCATATCCTGATGAGCTTCTTGCAGGCGTGAGTCTCATGAGTATCGACCTCTCCGGTTTCGACACCATTTTCTGTGACAGTGGCACGGCGCTTCGGGCCATGCGCAACGAGGGTTTGCGTGCGGACGCGCTTGTTCGCACGGCATCGCCATATCTGTTGCAGCATGGTTGCGACGACTTTCGAGTCGAGCAGTTCGAGAAGCGAATTGTCGGCAAGCCGTTGCGTGCGTTCAAGGCGGACATCAAGCCGCTTGCGATGGACCTCTACGACATATGCCGCAAACATCCGTCGGTGGCACCCTATGCGCGCACCATCGCACGCGCATCGGTTCTCTATCAGCGGGTTGTTGTCAGGATCGCCTGCCTTCACGATGCCGACTTCTCCGAGCCGAGGCTTCACATCGCGCTCGCGACAGGAGATCCCCGCCACGACCGGATGCTGAATGCACCCTGGGACCGGATACTCGCTGACAACCCCGACTACCGGTCAGTGACTGCGAATATCGAGGCGGTGCCGACACTCGATCTGGCTGACAGCCGCCGCCTGCGTCGCTGGATGCACCAGGGCGAGGAGTATTTCGGATATCGGGCCGGGCTGCTCTCGTCCCGCTTGCTGCGGCGGGTTTTGCCCTGGCGGGGTGTCGCCTTCATTCTGCGCGAAAACGAGCTCGTGTTCGAAACGGCCTACCATCTTTGGCGCCGGGGCATTCGGCTCGACAAGCTTGGCTACGGGAAGCTTCCCGAGACTGAGGGCACAATCATAACGCCGGATTGCATCGCCGAACTCTCGGCCTGCCTGGATGCGTTCCTGACCCGTCACGTCTGTGTCGCTGCGTTGCCGGTCGCCCGCCGGATGATCCTTTCGGAGATGGAAGATCACGCTGTTCGTCAGCGCGCGTCGGACATTCGCTGGTCCGGGATCCTGGCCGAACGCAGGAAGCCCCGGGAGCGTGCGGTGGTCCTCACCAACTACCCGGGGATGCCGGAAGAGGTTGGGCTGTTCACTGCCGCGGAGCGAGCCGGGGTGCCCCTTGTCGGATTTCAGCATGGCGTGAGCCGGGAACTGAACGCGGTTCACGGAGATGCGGGCGTCGAGAACTCGGCAGCCCATCTCACGCTTGTCTATAACGACATGGCCCGGCAGGAATCGGATCGCACGCCCTTCGCACACTGGCCCACCCTGTCCGTTGGCTATCCTGAGATCGGACGTCGAATATCCCGGCTGCCCGCGTTGGCGTTCGTTAAAACCGAGCCGGTCCTGTTCGTTTCGACCAATGTTTATCGCGGCAACACGCATATGGTGACTGGAACCTGGACGGACGCTCAAACCGCCGCGTTCGAAACCAGGCTCATCGGAGAGGTGCTCGAGCGTCTGCCGCACCGCGTCAGCTACAAGGCCTACCCGTATCTGGGGCGCTACGCAGATCCGGATCCCGCTCTCGAGGCCGCGAATGCAAGCGGCAACCTTTCGGTGGTCACCAAGAACGAGGATATGCGCTACCTCATCCGCTCTGCGCGGGTCGTCATCACCTGTCGGGCGTCGAGCACGACGGGCTGGTGCCTGATGTCGGGGCGGCCGCTGGTCTTCATCAACGTGCCGGACCAGATGCCGCTTTCGGATGCCGCGCGCGCCGCGTTCGGCGATGCGCTGTTTCTGTTCGACGCGGACGAACCGGACCTGTCGCAACGCCTGCGGGACTTTCTGTCGCGGCCGTTCGCGGAGATCGAAGCGGAGTGGTGCGCGAAGGCCGGCGCACGTGCGCGTCTGATCGCCGAGTTCATCAACGGCGACACGGCCAACACCGGGCGCGCCGGGGCCGAATATCTGCTCGGGTTCGGGTTGTCGGATCGTTTCTTCGAAGAACACGCGCCGCGTGAGCCGGAGCGTCTTGCCGCGGCGTCGACGCAGGCCGGTGTTGCGGTCGGCGGGAGGTGAGCAATGGACAGTGATCAGATCCTGGCGCGTCTTGCCGACCTTCTTGCCTATGACGCGCATTCCCGGCGCTACCAGGCGCTGCCGGATTTTGTCCGCGCAGCCATCGGTCCCTTGGCCGGGGACTATTCAAGCGCGCAGCTGCAATGGGACGCACCGCGTTTCGACTGGATCGCGGCTGCAATGCCCGAAGCCGTCACGAGTTCGGTCGAACTGGGCTCAAGCCTCGGCTATTTCAGCCTGCGCCTGGCACATGAACGGGGCTTCGCTGTCCACGGTTTCGAACCGGTGGCCGAGTATGCAGAGGCGTGCAATCTCTTTGCGTGCCTGGCCGGGATGTCGGAGGTTGCACGCTTCCATGGCCGGGGTGTCGGGATCGAGGATATCGAGGCGTTGCCCGCTGCCGACTGTCTGATCAGCCTCAACGTGCTGCACCATGCGGGCAATGTTTTCGATCGTGAGGCTGTCCGGGATCGGGGGGGCTGGAGTGCGTATGCCCATGAGTTTTTGAGCCGTGCTGCGGAACGTTTTCGGCACCTGGTATTCCAGACGGGCAATAGCGTGAAGGGAGTTGCCCACTTCCCGAGCGAGGCGGCGCTCGACACGATCGTCCCGTTGCTGGACGGGGCCGGCTGGAACGTGCGGGGGGTCGGTATGGTGACCGACTTCGAAACGGCGACATATCAGAACTATTTGCCCGATGCGCTGGGCCCGGCCCCCAGGATCGGCTGCAGGCGAAACCCTGAAACGGGGCTTGTGGAATACCGGCGCGCTGATGAAGTTGTCGCGGCTCTGCCTTACGGTACGCTCCAGCGCCCCTTGTTCTATTGCGAGCGTGCATGAACGAGGGTGCGGGAAGTCTTCTGTTCCTGGGGGGAAGCCACCCGCAGAAGCTGGCGGTTCGCAGCCTGCGTGAGTGGGGGTTCGATGCGCATGTCACGGATCGCACGGCGCGCCCGCCCTGTGCGGATGAAACGCCCCATGTGCATCGCATCGATGCGACAGATGTGAATGCCGTTGTCGCGCTTGCCGAACAGCTGCAAGGAAAGGGCGGCTTCGTAGGGGCCTATGGGATTGCCGACTATGCAATGCCGGCAGTTGCGGCGGTAAATCGGTTTCTTGCCGGGCGGGCTGCGCCAGCCGAGGCGATCGATATCATGATCGACAAGGATGCGACCAAGGCGGCTCTCGAGTCCGCCGGCGTGCCGCTTCCGTGCACACTTTGGCGGGGCAGAGCGCGCGAGTTCTCGACAGCCGATGTGGTGAGCCTGGATTGCGATGTGATCGTCAAGCCGGCGGACGTCCATGCCAGCCGCGGGATAGCGCGTGTCGCTGCCGGTGAGGTTGCCGCGCTGGAGCTGGCTGTGGCTGATGCGGGTGCCGTCGCGAGTACTGTTCTGGTCGAAGAGTATCTGGACGGCGATATCTGGAATGTGGATGCGCTCGCCGTTGACGGGACTGTGCACCCAGTCTCCGTTACGCGCCGTGTAGCGCACGAGACGCTGGCCTTCCTTCCCAGCCTTCAGGTCCAGGACTGCCGGGCCGATGAACGGCATTTCGAGGAACTGGCGGCATTGGCTGCGGATGTCGCACACGGACTTGGCTATCTCGACGGTCCCTTCACCGTCGATCTCATCATGTCCAGCAACGGACCCAGGGTTCTCGAGGTCAGCCCGCATTTTCACTCGATCGCGCTGGAACTGCTGCGCGGGAATGCCAACCCGATCCGGGCATGGTTTCGTTGTCTCGCCGGCGATCCGCGTTGGAAGGAAGACCTGGAACCTGCTGGTGAACTGGCCGGCGCGCTGGCGATGCTGCGCGCCGAACAGGTGGGTCAGCTCAAGGGTATCGAAGGCGAGACGGCGCTTTCGGGTGATCCGCTGTGTGCGGAGTATGTCCGGCTCAAGCCGGATGGAACCGAGATTCGGTCCGTGACCGCACAAGGGGGGCTGCTTGCGCTCGCCTGGTGGCGGGCGCCTTCTCTGACGGAGATCGTGGCGGAACTGGGGGCTCGAATCGCCGGTTTCAGGCCGAGGATCGAGGCTTGAGGATGAACGTTTGCCGATGACCGAACTGACCGAGGGCCAAGTTCGGCTTGTACCGGCCGAAACCGGAATATGCGATGGGCCGTATTTCGAGTGGATGCAGGACACGGAAATACTGCGCTACCTCGAAGCGCGTCATGCGGACCGGAGCCGGGAAGGTCTGCGGCGGTTCGTCGATGCCTGCCTGCGTGACGGAAACCAGCACCTGTATGCAATTCGGTCGCGCGAGGACGGCCGGCATATAGGGAACATCAAGCTGAGCGTCGATCCGCTGCATGGCCGCGGCGATATCGGGATCGTTGTCGGCGACCGGCAGGTCCGTGGTCGCGGACTCGGAACCTTGGCCATTCGCGCGTTGAGCAGATTTGCATTTGCCGAGCTCGATCTGGCGAAGCTGACGGCCGGGTGTTATGCCCCGAACGTCGCGTCACAAAAGGCGTTTGAGCGCGCCGGTTTTGTCGTCGAGGCCGTCCGCCCTTCGCATTATGTTTGTGATGGCGAGCGCGTCGATGGTTTGTTTCTCGCACGGTTGCGGGACGCGGAGTGATCGTGCGTGACGTTGGTTCGGGACATGGCCAGGCACTCTCGCTTCGGTATCTGGGATAGAATCTGATGGCGACAGGGATTTCAGAGGAATTCCTTCGGGCGAACACGGCGCACCAACGCGCCTTGAAAGCGGTGCTGCGCCTGGCGCCATTGCGCCGCCGTCTGAATCCGCTGCTTCGTGTGGCGATCCCGGCGCAGTCGCGCGTCCTGGATGTGCCGTGTGCGGTGACCGAGCAGTTCGATGCGGCGGCGGCCCACTATCAGGAGCACCGCTGGGCGTTCGTCGAGGGGGTCTTCGAACCCGATTTCCATCGCGCGCTGGCGGCGCACTATCCGCCGCGCCGTTATCTCCACCCGGCTCCTGATATCACCAAGAGCTACGACCGGATCTCGATCACCGATTGCAACCGCGCGACATTCTCGCCGTTTCCCGAGTTGCTCGCCCTTTCGGACTATCTGCAGGATCCTGCATTCGAGGCGCGGATCTCGCGCATTGGGGGACGGGATGGATATCGGGCTTCGGGGCACCTTCACCTGACACGAAGCTGGCCGGGGACGTTCTTGGTTCCTCACCAGGACAGCGCGCTCGCCGCAGACGAAATCGAGGCGCATATCAACGTCATCTTTTTCGTGTCGGGAAGCGGCGGGCCCAACTCGGGCGGGCTGACCCTTGCAAGGGACAACGAACTGCGCGACGTGATTTTCGAGCCGATGAACCTGACAAACAGCTGTCTGATCTATGACATCCGCGAACCTTTCTTTCACGGCTTCCGGCCTATCGTGCGCGGGAAGTACCGGCATGCCGTGATCATGAACTGGCTGATTCAGAAGGAAACGGCATGAACGCGCCGTCATACGCACTCGACGTCCGTTACATCCATACCGAGTTCGAGCGCCAGAGGGTCCGGCGCGACGACATGACGGTCGATGCGACCGGCTGTCCGGTCTGCGGCGCCTTTATGCATCCGCTGATAGAGGTTCGAGGCGCGGCGGATGCCGTGGTCGTCAAGGATTTCTGCCCGTCATGCAGCTATGTGCATTTCCGCACGCTGCCGAGCGAGAACTGGATACGGAACTACTACGCCAGCCGCTGGGATACATCGCGGTCCCGGCCCAAATCGCTCGAGGACGATCCGCGCGCCTACCAGAACAGCATCGACCTTCTGCAACGCCATGCCCCGGGCCGCGAAAGCCGGATCTTCGACCTGGGTGCGGGCTACGGCGTTTTCATGCATCGTTGCCGGGGTGAGGGGTACGGGAACCTGACGGGCATCGAGGCGTCCCCGCGCCGTGCGGAGCGCTGCCGCGCGCTCGGGTTCGAGGTGTGCGTGTCCACTGCCGAAGTGATGGCGGAAGAAGCGGAAATAATGGCGCGCGGTCCGTTCGACGTCGTGCATTCGAGTCACGTCGTCGAACATGTTTACGACCTACGCGCGACCATGACGCAGCTTCGCAAGCTGTTGAAGCCGGGTGGACTGGCGATCGTGATCGTGCCGAATGTCCTGAGCGAGAATTTGCTCGTCGTGAGCCAGGGCGTGTTCCATATACGCAACTTCACGGCCGAAAGCCTGGCGCATCTGTTCTCGGCGTTCGGCTTCGAGATTGTTGAACAGAACACAGGCGACAGCCTGGAGATCGTTGCACGCATGGGCGACCTCCCTTCCTCGCCGCCGTCTCCCGACGCATCTGCCGCCTCGCGCCTGCGTGTGGCCTTCGCGGCGCGACTGGCGGCAGAGTTCGGTGTCACCGCACCGGCGGACGGCGTAGAGGTGAATGCCAGCATCTTCGTTTCGCGTCCGCCACGCCGACAAGAAGTTTGGCCGCGCCGCCGTTTTCCGGTTTTCTCGAAACCCTGGATTCTGAGCCTTGTGTTTGGGTCGGGTTTTGAAGAGGCGCCCGTATTCGGGCCTCAGGGGAAAACGTTGCGCCTGTTGGCGCCTCGAAACCTGCTGTTCAAGTTGCGGCGGCGTCTGTTCGGCGTCGGAAGGCTCGAGATTGCTGCGACACTCGAGGTGCGCAGCGGTTCTGTGGTTGAACACCCGGCCTTGACCATCCGCTACCCCGACATGTCGGTTCCCATCCTGCTCAAGTAGTTCTCATGCGGGATAACGCGTGAATCGGCGCGGATGCGGCAGGCAGAGAATATCCAATGATGCGCGGTGGAGAGGCGAGGCTTTTTTGCGATGCTGGCCCCGGGGTGGGGCTGGGCCACATGGCGCGTTGCATTGCGTTGGCCGAGGCGTTTGAGGCCGACGGGTTGCGCCCGGTGTTCGTGACGAGCGCGGCGGGCCGCGAGGTGCTGGGCTGGATGGCGCCCGGGCGATTCCAGGCGGATGCTCGTGTCACCGGGGGCGGCGGTTTTGAGATTGCCGTCTTCGACGACTATGCCCTCGGAGCAGGGCAAATCGAGGCGCTTGGGCAAGATGCGAGGATGACGGTCGCATTCGACGACATCGGCGATCGCGAGGGTGCGTGCGACATCACGGTGAATGCGGGCGGTTCTGCCGCCGGCGATGGCGTGTCGCGGTTGTACGGGCCGGCCTATGCACCCTTGCGCGCAGTGTTTCGGTCGCTGCGTTTCTCCATAC
>JAYPUG010000026.1:0-3543 GCA_038133965.1 Rhodospirillaceae bacterium
CGTCGATCCCGAGCGGATCGGCTTCTACGGCTCCAGCTATGGCGGCGCGCACGCGATCTGGTGCGCGGCGTTCGACGAGCGCGTGAAGGTCGTCGTTTCCGCCGTCATGGTGTCGGACGGCGAACGCTGGATGCGCTCGGTCCGCCGGCCCCACGAGTGGGAGGAATTCCGGGCGAACCTGGAAGAGGCCGAGCGCAAGCGCGTGCTGACGGGCGAGAAGACCATGATCCCGCTGCCCGAGGTCATGCTCACCGATCCGCACACCCAGATGGTGCTCGACCAGTTCCACTCCAAGTCGGACCGCTACAACCCCGAATACGATCTGGAGAGCGCAACGGCCAACATGCGCTACAAGCCGGAATGGGTGGCGCACCGTATTTCTCCGCGCCCGGTGCTGATGATCTATGCCGAGAACGACAATCTGGTGCCGCCCTCCGAGCAGCTGTCCTGTTACGCCGCCCTGGGCGAGCCCAAGAAGCTGGTGAAGTTGCCGGGCGCGCAGCATTACGAGAGCTACCAGTTCTGCAACGCCGAGAAACACGCGATCCAGAAGGCCGAAGCGCTCGCCTGGTTCTCCGAATACCTGTAGGCATCTTCCGATGAAGAATCTCTGGTCCGACCGCGAGGCGCGCAGCTTTGTGCGCCGCTATGGGCGCGACGGCGTGAACGCCGATCTCGCGCGCCGCGTCTATACGACCCGGCTGCTCGGCAACGATCCGCGCCTCGTGCTGCACGGCGGCGGCAACACCTCGGTCAAGACGACGGCCACGGACGTGACCGGAGAGCGTGTCGATGTGCTGTGCGTAAAAGGCAGCGGCTGGGACATGGGTGACATCGAGCCCGCGGGCCTTCCGGCCGTGCGCCTCGATCCCCTGCGCGAGTTGATCGCGCTCGACCGGCTTTCGGACGAGGACATGGTCAACGTCCAGCGCCGCAATCTGCTGGACTCGAAGGCGCCCAACCCGTCGGTGGAAACCCTGCTGCATGCCTTCCTGCCCCACAAGTTCGTGGACCACACCCATTCGACGGCCGTCCTGGCGCTGACCGACCAGCCCGACGGCGCGAAGATCTGCCGCGACGTCTATGGCGACCGGGCCGCGCTGGTGCCCTACATCATGCCGGGATTCGCGCTCGCCAAGGCGTGCGCGGCGGTGCATGCGAGGCATCCCGACGTTGAGGGGCTGATCCTGCTCAAGCACGGCATTTTCACCTTCGGCGACAGCGCCGAGGAGGCCTATGGCCGGATGATCCGCCTCGTCACCCTGGCCGAACGGCGCCTGCGCGAGGGCCGCCGCAAGCAGGTGTTCGTACAGGCTGCGGGAATTCCCCGCCGACCGGCGCCGGTCGCGGAGATCGCGCCGCGCCTGCGCGGCATGCTGGTCGCGGCGACGCGCGATGTGGCCGGGCCGTCCGCGCCGGCGCACTGGGTCATGAGCTTCCGCACGAGCCCGGCGATCCGGCGGTTCGTCTCGGGCGCGGAGGTGGCGCGCTATGCACGCCAGGGCACGGTCACGCCCGACCATGCGATCCGCATCAAGCCGAAGCCGGTGGTTCTGCCGGCGGCGGAGCGCGGCGCGCCCGAGGCGTTCTTCGCCGGGGCCGAAAAGGCGATGGCGCGGTTCGCGGCCGACTACCGGGCCTATTTTGCGCGCAACAACGATCCGGCAGACCCCCGGACGCCCCTCGACCCCGTGCCGCGCGTGCTGTTGGTGCCGGGCCTCGGCTTCTTCGCCGTGGGCAATTCCGCCAAGGCAGCCGACATCGCCGCGGACGTGTATGCAAACAACGTGGAAGTCATCACCGATGCCGAGGCGATCGGCCGGTTCCGGTCCATCTCCGAGGCCGACATGTTCGACATCGAGCACTGGTCGCTCGAACAGGCGAAGCTCGGGGGTGCGAAGGAAGCGCCGCTGGCGCGCCGGGTCGCCGTGATCACCGGTGCAGCCGGTGCGATCGGCCAGGCGACGGCCCGGGCCTTCCGGGCACAGGGTGCAGAGGTCGCGCTGCTCGATCTGGACGTTGGTTCGGTGCGGGCGCTGGCCGGTGAACTCGGCGGCCTGGCGCTGGCCTGCGACGTGACCGACGATCGCTCGGTGGCGGCGGTGTACGCCGCCGTCTGCGCGCGTTTCGGCGGCGTGGATATCCTCGTGTCGAACGCAGGCGCGGCGTGGCAGGGCCGGATCGGCGACGTCGATGAACGGACCCTGCGCGAGAGTTTCGAGCTCAATTTCTTTGCCCACCAACGCATGGCGCAGGGCGCTGTCGCGATCATGCGCGAACAGGGAGCGGGCGGCGTGCTGTTGTTCAACACCTCGAAGCAGGCGGTGAACCCGGGCCGCGACTTCGGCCCCTACGGCCTGCCCAAGGCGGCGACCCTGTTCCTGTCCCGCCAGTATGCACTCGACCACGGGGCCGACGGCATCCGCTCGAACGCGGTCAACGCCGACCGCATCCGCAGCGGTCTGCTCACCGACGAGATGGTGCGCGTGCGCTCGGCCGCGCGCGGGGTCAGCGAGGCGGACTACATGGCCGGCAACCTTCTGGGCCGGGAAGTGCGGGCAGAGGACGTGGCCCGGGCGTTCGTGGACCTGGCGCTTTCGGAGAAGACGACGGCGGCGGTCCTCACGGTCGATGGCGGCAATATAGAGGCCGCCCTGCGCTGAGCGCCGGATCTACGACGCGAAGTGCGCGTCCACAACCTTCAGCAGCGCCGCTTCCTGCCGCTCGCCGGCATCCGTGCCGAACATCGCGCGCATGATCGCCAGCGCGCGCTGCTTGCGATAGGTGGCGTGGTCGTGAAGGGTCAGCTCGGCGCCCGCGCGCTGGCGGACTGCCTCCGACAGGAACCCGGATTGTCCGAAGGGGGCCGCGAGGTCGCAGACGGTGCTCTGTGCGGGGAACAGGGCCGCGCCGCCCACCGGGGATGCCGTGCTCACGGGGTTTGTGTTCACGATCGCGCATTTCGGCGGCATCAGCGCCAATAGCCGGTCGTGTTCGCCCGCATTGTCGACGTGGCGGATTTCGACCGGCGCGTTGCTCGTGCCGGCCGCCAGCCTCTGGCGCGCCTCGGTGAGTTCCTTCGCGTCCGTGCTCGACAGGGTGATCTTCGCCGGCCTGGCTACCGTCCTCCCGCTGCCCACGGCGGCGGCGAAGGCGCGCGCATGGGCGTCGGCACCCAGGATCAGGAGTTCGCTCGTGTCGGCGGGAAGCAACGCATCGGCCGTGGCGGCCGCGGCGGCGAAGCGGGGCGCCATGGCGCGCAGCTCACCGGGCCGGCGCACGATCACGCCGACCTCGCCGAGCAGGTGGCTCGTCTCGTTAACCGTTTCGTACCCGTCCGAGCGGTCGTCATAGAACGCCCCTGTCTGGCCGACGATGAATGCGCCCAGGGCGTTATATTCGTCCTGCAGGAACTGGAGCAGCGCGGCCCGGTCGGCGGCCCCTGCATCCGGGCCGATGGCTATGTCCACCACGTCGCACGAACCGGCGCCCAGGGCCTTCGCGCATGCCGCGATCAGGTCCCGGAACTGCGGGCTCTCGGGC
>JAYPUG010000026.1:3553-12106 GCA_038133965.1 Rhodospirillaceae bacterium
GCTCGGTGACGACATAGGCCGTCGGTCCCTTGGGCGGCGCGGGCAAGCTGATCACGTGTGCGCTCCGTGGTGTCATGGCGCGCGACCGGCGCCGATCTGGCGAATCGTTCCTATTACGTGCGGTTTCTCGCATTCGGGCAAGGTGATATCTTCCCGTCTCCGGGCCGGTTAACGCGCGTCCGGCGCGATATGCTCGCGGCAATCAAGATATCGGGGGGAGCCGTTGTGAGAACGGGTGGACGTGTATTGATCGACGCTTTGGTCGCCCATGGTGTCGATACCGTTTTCTGTGTGCCGGGCGAAAGCTACCTGGCGGCGCTCGACGCGCTTTACGATGTGCGCGAGAAGATTCGCGTGATTACCTGCCGCCATGAGGGCGGCGCGGCCTATGCGGCGGAAGCCTATGGCAAGTTGACCGGGAAACCGGGGATAGCCTTCGTCACCCGTGCGCCGGGCGCGTGCAACGCGAGCATCGGCGTGCATACGGCGCTGCAGGATTCCTCGCCGATGATCCTGTTCGTTGGCCAGGTGCCGCGCGAGTTCCGCAACCGCGAGGCCTTCCAGGAAGTCGATTTCGAGAACATGTTTGCCCCGGTCGCCAAGTGGGCGATCGAGGTGGACGATGCCGCGCGCCTTCCGGAGATCGCGGCGCGCGCCTTCGCGACCGCGGCCGGGGGGCGCCCCGGGCCGGTCGTCGTGTCGCTGCCCGAGGACATGCTGACCGACGAGGTCGATGTCGGGGATGCGCGCGTCAGCGACTACCCCGTCGCGGAGCCGCGCGACGAGGATCTGGCGGCGCTGCGCGACCTGCTGTCGAAGGCGGAGCGCCCGCTCGTCCTGTTCGGCGGCGGCGGCTGGAGCGCCGAGGCGTGCGCGGACCTGCAGGCCTTCTGCGAGGCGAACGGCCTGCCCGCGGTCTCGGGCTTCCGGGTGATGGACATCTTCGACAACGACCACCCGAACTTCGTCGGCGAGCTTGGCTACAACACGAATCCCAAGCTGGCGCAGCGCGTGCGCGATGCCGACACGCTGCTGGTGCTGGGCGCACGCCTGGGCGAGACGGCGACCCAGGCCTACACGCTGATCGAGGCGCCGCGGCCCGCGCAGACCCTGATCCACGTCTATCCCGACCACACCGAGCTCGGCCGGGTCTATCAGGCGGACCTGCCGATCGCGGCGGGCATGGGGGCGTTCCTGGCAAAGGCGCGCCGCCACATCCAGCTCGATCCGGCCCGCTGGGCCGGCTGGGTTTCGGAGGGGCGCAAGGATTTCGAGGAATGGACGGTGCCGTGGGATGTGCCGGGCCCGCTCAACCTGGCGGAGATCTGGTCCCGGCTTCGCGACATGCTGCCAGACGACGCGATTGTCACCACCGATGCGGGCAATTTTGCGGGCTGGACCAGCCGGTTCTTCCGCTTCCGAAAGTACCGGACCCTGCTGGGTCCCGCGAACGGCTCCATGGGCTACGGCGTGCCGGCCGCGCTCGCGGCCAAGGCAGCAAGGCCCGACGTGCCTGTGATCGCCTATGCCGGCGACGGCGGCACCCTGATGACCGGCAGTGAGCTGGCGACCGCGGTCCAGCACGACCTGCCCATCGTCTTCATGATCGCCAACAACTCGATGTACGGCACCATCCGCATGCACGAGGAGCGCGAATACCCGGGCCGCGAGATCGCGACCGAGCTTCGCAACCCCGACTTCGTGAAATGGGCAGAGGCCTTCGGCGCACAGGCCGAACGCGTCACCACGACCGAGGAGTTCGGGCCCGCCATGGAGCGGGCGCTGGCGGCGGGGCGGCCCGCCGTGATCGAGCTGATCGTCGATCAGGAGCTCATCGGCAGCAACTTCACCCTGACCCAGCTGCGCGAGCGTGCGCGTAAGGCGGCCGAGTAGGGTACGATGCTGGGTGCGTTGAAAAAGGCCCTGTTTCTCGACCGGGACGGCGTGATCAACGTCGACAGCGGCTATATCTGGCGTCCCGAGGACTTCATCTTCAACGACGGGGTGTTCGAGGCCTGCAAGCGCGCCCAGGCGCTCGGATTCCTGTTGCTCGTCGTCACGAACCAGGCGGGGATCGGGCGCGGCCTGTTCACCGAGCGCCAGTTCCGCGACCTGACCGAATGGATGGTCGCCCAGTTCGCGGAGAACGAGATCGAGATCGCCCGCGTCTATTTCGCGCCCACCCATCCCGAGGAAGGCATCGGCATCTACCGGCGGGAATCTCCCGACCGCAAGCCGGGGCCGGGCATGCTTCTGAAGGCCCGCGACGAGTTCGATCTCGACATGTCCGCATCCGTACTCGTCGGCGACCGAGAGACGGACATCCAGGCCGCCATCAACGGCGGCGTGGGCACGCACATCCTGATCGAGGGCGCCGAGCCGGACCCGCAGAGTTCACGCGCACACAGGGTGGTGGATTCCCTGGCCGCTGCAGTGGACTGGATCGCGTCGCGCGACGGCGCGCAGACGGCCTAGGCGCCCAGCAGGCTCGCGGCCATCCGCACGGCCGTCACGAACAGGAACAGCGCGAACAGCCGTTTCAGGATGCGCGGGCTCAGCTTGTGCGCCAGCTTGACGCCCAGTGGCGCCGTCATCGAGGTGAAGGGTGCAATCAGGATCAGCCCCAGCAGGTTGACGTGGCCGACGCTTGCCTGCGGCAGGGCCGGGATGCCCCAGCCCGTCGCGACGAAGCCGACCGTGGCCGGTATCGCGATGATCAGCCCGATGGCCGCCGCGGTGCCGACGGCCCGGTGGACCGGGAACCCGAAGGCGTTGAAATAGGGCACGCACAGGGTGCCGCCGCCGATCCCCATCATCGCCGACAGCCCGCCGATGGCGAAGCCCGAGCCGCTGCCCGCGATGCCGGACGGCAGGCTGTCGCGCAGCCGGAATTCGGGGGATGTGAACGCCATGTAGGCGGCAACGCACAGCGCGACGGCAGCGAAGATGGCGCTCAGCACCGGGCCGCCGACCGATCCGGCGACCAGGGTGCCCGCAATCGAGCCGGCAAAGATCCAGGCACCCCAGCGGCGCAGCAGGCCGGTATCGACCGCGCCGCGCCGGTTGTGCGCGCGCGCCGAAATGAACGAGGTGATCACGATGCTGGCGAGCGAGGTGCCCACCGCCACGTGCATGCGCACCGAATCGTCGATGTCGATCAGCCCGAGCATGGTGAACAGGACGGGCACGACGATGATCCCGCCGCCGACCCCCAGCAGGCCGGCGAGCACGCCGGCGATGCAGCCGGTCAGGACGAGGACGCCGACGAGCGGCAGGAACTGGATGAGTTCGTTCATCGGAGGAAGCCTACCACCCGGCCGCGCGCCGCGGTGGGTGGAAAGTTGCGGCCTAGTTGCCGCCGAGCCGCCAGTCGATCATCTCCAGCCGGTCCTGGCCGAAGAAGAGTTCGCCATCGACGACGAAGGAGGGAACGCTCCAGGCCTGGTAGGCCAGCGCCGCGTCGGTGTTTGCGGCAAGTTCCGCCGTGACCGCGTCGCTGTCGGCCGCCGCGACGAGCGCGGCGCCGTCGAGCCCGACACCGTCGGCGATGGCCGCGACGTCGTCGGGGTTCGAGATGTCCTTCTCGTGCACCCAGCAGCCGCGCATCAGCGCCCGGGTAAGGTCGCAGGGGTCGGCGCCGGCCTGGCGCGCGGCGATGATGGTGCCCGACGACAGGTGGTAGGGCACGGGGAAGTGTTTCGGCGCACTGTTGAGCGGCACGCCGCGCCACTTGGCCCAGCGCGGCAGTTCGACCAGCCGGTAGGACTTCAGGACCTCGGGGCGCTCGCCCAGCGGGCGGCCCGCGCCGGTCTCCGACCAGGCCCGGCCGACGTCGGTGGGCATGAAGGCGATCTCGCGCTTGTGCCGGTCCGCGATCTCCTTCAGCGCGTCAATCGCCAGGTAGGACCAGGGCGAGATGCAGGCGAAGTAGAAACGGATGGGGTCGCTCATTGGGCGGGCTCCTGTCGCGCGGCCTCGACACTATCGGCGATGTAGTTCGGCAGGGCGAAGGCGCCGAGGTGGATGTCGGGGTTGTAGTACCGCGTCGTGATATCGGCGTCGGCATAGCGTGCGGCAAGCGCTTCGCGCGGCGTGGCGCGAAGCGCCGCCGCGTCGGTGCCCCAGCCGAAGGCCATGAAGCCGGCGAAGTAGGTGGGGACCGGCGCGATATAGGCGCCCGCGTCGGCGAAGTGATCGCCGAGCCGGCTGACGGTGTTGGTCAGCTCGCCGCCCTGGATCATCGCCACGCCGCTCTGGGTGACCATCACGCCGCCGGGGTTCAGGCGCTGCTTGCAGTGGCCATAGAACTCGGAGGTGAAGAGCACCTCGCCAGGTCCGATCGGGTCCGTCGAGTCGACGACGATCACGTCGTAGCGGTCGCCGTCCGCGGCCATGAACGCCGCGCCGTCGTCGATGACGACGTTCGCGCGCGGGTCGTCGAAGGCGCCGTCCGAGATGCCGGGCAGCCAGGTCGTGCACAGGTCGATCACGGAGCGGTCGATTTCCACCATGGTGACCCGGTCCACCGGATGCCGCAGCGCCTCGCGCAGAATCCCGCCGTCGCCCCCGCCGATGATGCAGACCTCGCGCGCGTTGCCGTGCGCGAACATCGGCACGTGGGTCAGCATCTCGTGATAGATGAACTCGTCGCGCTCGCAGACCTGCATGATGCCGTCGAGCGCCATGACACGGCCCCACTGGGCGGTCTCGTAGATCACAAGGTCCTGGTGTTCGGTCTGCTCGCGGAACAGGACCGATTCGACCTTCAGGCCAAGCTGGAAACCCGCACCGAGGGCTTCATCGAACCAAGCCCAGCCGTCGGGAACGCCACTCACGCCACCAGGCCGCGCTTGGTTTCGTTGACCGTGAGGGAGTCGGCGTTGAACGCGGTCTTCAGGACCGGCAGGGCGTCCTGCGGATTGCATTCGCCGCACATGAACACGTCGAGGGCCGCGAAGTCGCGCTCGGGCCAGGTGTGGATCGAGATGTGGCTCTCGGCGAGGATCGCCACGCCCGAGACGCCACCCGTATCGGAAAACTGGTGCAGATCGACCGACAGCACCGTGGCGCCCGCTGCCCCAGCAGCATCGCGCAGTGCGCGTTCGATGTGCTCCACATCCGTCAGGTTCTCTGCACCCCAGAGATCGATCAGCAGGTGCCGCCCGGCGTAGGCGATACCGTCTTCCTTGATGAAGTAATCGACCAGCGGCACGACGTTCGCGGCCGCAGATGTCTTGTTGGTCATTCTCGGGATACTCCTGGCGGGGACTCAAAAATGTCGGTGCGTTTTACGGATATTTTCGCGCGGCGCAACCGCGAAATTTCGGGTCGGGCGGTGCCGAATTCAAGGGGCGGTGCGCGATGTATCTCGGGGGGTGGGGCGGTGCCCCGGATCGCTCCGGAACACCGCCCCTGAGGGGAGGCTTGCTTCCTGGGTAAGGGAGCAATGAAGCCAATGTAGGGGTAAGCCGTGCGGCGCGATGTGACGGGGGTCACACGGCCGGAACTTTTTTCGGTAACCCCCGAAAACCGACGGTTCAGAAGGCGTCCGGCGCCATCGCCAGGACCGAATCGCCGCCTTGCGTGATCGCCGCCAGGTGCATTTCGGCGCGCGGCAGGACGTGGTCGGCATAGAATCGGGCCGTCAGGCGCTTGGCGTCGAGGAATTCGGCGGCGAACCCGTCGAGCCCGCCTGCGGCGGCGCCCCCGGCGGCGACAAGAGCGGCCCGGGTCATCAGCCAGCCGCCCACGACCGTTCCCGTGAGCTGCAGGAACGGCACGGCGCCCGCGAACTTGCGGTCGATGTCGTTGTTGGCGGGATCGAGCATCCACTCGGTCGCGCGGCGCAGCGTGGCGGTTGCGCGCTGCTGTGCATCGATCATGGCGGCAAGCGCGGGATCGTCGGGTTTCTCCGTGGCGATCGCATCCATTTCGTCCAGCAGCTCTTCCATCGCTGCGCCGCCGTCGCGCAGCAGCTTGCGGCCGAGGAGGTCGTTGGCCTGGATGCCGTTGGTGCCCTCGTAGATCGGCGCGATCCGCGAATCGCGGAGGTACTGGGCCGCGCCCGTCTCCTCGATGAAGCCCATGCCGCCATGCACCTGCACGCCCGTGGAGGCGATATCGACGCCGAGATCGGTGCACCACGCCTTGACCACCGGCGTCAGCAGGTCGGTGCGGCGCTGGCAGTAGCCGCGCGCGTCCGCATCCTCGAGGTGGCGCGAACGGTCGAGCGCCCCGTTGGTGTAGTAGGCGAGCGCCCGCATCGCCTCGGTCTGGGCGCGCATGGACATGAGCATGCGGCGCACATCGGGGTGCTCGATGATCGTCGCGGGCCCGTCGCCGCCCGACACGGGCGTGGACTGCACGCGTTCGCGGGCATAGGCGACCGCATGCTGGTAGGCGCGCTCGGCGACGGCGACACCCTGCAGCCCCACATTCAGGCGCGCATTGTTCATCATCGTGAACATGCAGCGCAGCCCGTCATGCTCCTCGCCGATCAGGTAGCCGACCGCGCCCTCTTTCTCGCCATAGGCCATGACGCAGGTGGGGCTCGCGTGGATGCCGAGCTTTTCCTCGAGCTTGATCGCGTAGGCGTCGTTGCGCTCGCCCAGCGAGCCGTCTGCGTTCACCAGGAACTTCGGCACCAGGAACAGGCTGATCCCCTTCACCCCCGGCGGGGCGTCGGGCAGGCGGGCCAGCACGAGATGGATGATGTTCTCGGTGAAGTCCTGCTCGCCATAGGTGATGAATATCTTCTGGCCCCGGATGCGGTACCGATCGCCGTCGCGTTCTGCACGGGTCTTCAGAAGGCTCAAGTCCGTGCCCGCCTGGGGCTCGGTCAGGTTCATGGTGCCGGCCCATTCGCCCGAGACCAACTTCTCAAGAAAGGTGGCCTGGATCTCGGGCGTGCCGTGCGCGATGACGGACTCGATCGCACCGATCGTGAGAAGCGGGCAGAGCGACCAGGCGAGGTTCGCCGACTGCCACATTTCCTGGAGCGCCGTGGTCAGTGTCCAGGGCAGGCCCATGCCGCCATGCTCGGGGTCGAAGGGCGTGCCGTTCCAGCCGCCCTCGACGAAGGCCGCATAGGCCTCTTTGAAGCCGTCGGGCGTCCGTACCGCGCCATCGGTCAGTACCGAGGCCTGCTGGTCTCCCGAATGATTGAGCGGGGCCAGCATCTCGCCGGTGAAACGGGCGGATTCATTCAGGATCTGCTCGACCAGGTCCGCGCTGGTCTCTGCAAAGGCGGGCGTGCCCCGCAGTTCGTCCATGGCACACAGGTGCTCTAGCACAAAGCGCATATCCTGGACGGGGGCGTTGTAGTCGGACATCTCGTCTCCGGCGGTCTGCGGTGCCTAGAGCACCTTGCCCGGGTTCATCAGGCCCTTGGGGTCGAGGGCCGTCTTGATCGCGCGCATCATATCCAGTTCGACATCGGGTTTGTACGCGGCCAGTTCCTGCACCTTGAGCCGGCCGATCCCATGTTCGGCAGAGAAGCTGCCGCGCATCGAAAGCGCGATATCCACCACCCGGCCCGTCACGGCGTCCCACAGTTCGAGGAAAGCGTCGTCGTCGGCGCCCTCCGGCTGCTGCAGGTTGTAATGGACGTTGCCGTCGCCCACATGGCCGAAGGCGACCGGGCGGATGCCCGGGCAGATGTCCTCGGCGGCGGCGCTGGCCTGGCGGATGAACTCCGGAATGCGCGAGATGGGCACCGACACGTCGTTCTTGATGCTCGCGCCCTCGGGTTTCTGGGCCAGCACCATGGCCTCGCGCAGGAACCAGATCTGGTCGCGCTGGGCATCCGACTGGGCGATGGCGGCATCGACCACCAGCCCGTCCTCGAAGGCGCCGGCGAGGAAGCTTTCCATCGCCTCGCCGAGACCCGATTCCGGGTCGCTCGATTCGAACTCGATGATGGCGCACCATTCGTGGGGTTCGTCGAGGAACTCGAAGTTTCCCTCGATGTGCTTCTTCGACAGCTCGATGGCGATGCGCGGGATCAGCTCGAAGCCCGACACCGCATCCGCGCTCGCCTTGCGCGCGCGGCCGAGCACCTCGAGCACGCTGTCCAGATCGCGCAGCGCGACGAAGGCGGTGTGCCGGACGACGGGGCGGGGGAACAGCTTCACCACCGCGCCGGTGATGATCCCCAACGTCCCCTCCGCGCCGATGAAGAGGTGCTTCAGGTCGTATCCGGTGTTGTTCTTCCTGAGGCCGGTCAGCCCGTCCCAGATACGACCGTCGGGCAGCACCACCTCGAGGCCCAGCGTCAGTTCCCGCGTGTTGCCGTAGCGGATGACGCCGGTGCCGCCGGCGTTGGTCGACAGGTTGCCGCCGATCTGGCACGACCCCTCGGCCCCCAGCGACAGGGGGAACAGCCGGCCGTGCGCGTCGGCAACCCGCTGCAGGTCGGCCAGCACGCAGCCCGCATCGACCGTCATCGTGAAGTTGGCCGGATCGACCTCGCGGACATTGTTCATCCGGCCAAGCGACAGGATGACCTCGCCGTTGGCGACCGCGCCGCCGCACAGGCCTGTGTTGCCGCCCTGG